>CAZMMM010000007.1:0-4007 GCA_964567385.1 uncultured Comamonas sp. | reverse complement strand
GATACGCCAGTTCGCTTAATTTTCATGATCTCGGTGTGGTGCTGGGGTAGATGCCTGTGGCTGATGGGCGTATCCCCTTGTCAGATGGGGCAGGTGTGGTCGAAGCCATTGGTGAGGGTGTTCAGGAGTTCGCGGTCGGCGATCGCGTCGTCTCTACCTTTTTCCCGCAATGGCTAGCCGGAGGGCCTGGCCCACTGGCTGCTGGTTTCGCTACCACCCCTGGTGACGGTATAGACGGCTATGCCTGTGAGGTAGTGGTACGAGCGGCTACCGCTTTTACCCATGCACCGCGTGGCTGGAGCCATGTGGAGGCGGCTACGCTGACCACTGCTGGGCTAACCGCTTGGCGTGCGCTTGTTGTGGAGGGTGGCTTAAAAGCGGGTGATGTTGTGCTGGCGCTGGGTACGGGCGGAGTGTCGATTTTTGCACTGCAACTGGCCAAGGCTGCTGGTGCGGCGGTGATTGTGACCTCTTCCTCGGAGGAGAAACTTGCCCGCGCTGCTGCCTTGGGAGCAGATTACGGTATTAATTACCACCAGTATCCCCAGTGGTCTGAGCAGGTGCTGGAAATCACAGGTGGGCGTGGTGTTGATCATGTTATCGAAGTTGGTGGAGCTGGCACGCTTACCCAGTCCATGCGATCGGCACGGGTGGGTGGGCATATTGCGCTGATTGGCGTTCTCACAGGCGCGGCTGATGTAGTGCCTACGGCTGAATTACTGCTGCGTCAGCAGCGAGTGACTGGGATCGGAGTGGGTAGTCGTCAGCACCAAGTCGAACTGGTGCGTGCTATGCAAACCATCAGCTTGCGCCCAGTCATTGACCGTAGCTTTGCGCTGGATGCGCTTGCCGATGCCTTTCGCTTGCAACGGTCAGGCGGACACTTCGGCAAGATTGGTATTGATTATTCGCTGACGGCTCATTCGGCTAGCCAGATTCCACAGTAAGTAGTGAAGGAGTAATAGATATGAAAAAAATCATCGTTATAGGTGGGAACGGCTACGCAGGCTCGCATATCGTGCACGAGGCAGCCAGTCGTGGCTGGGAGGTAGTGTCGCTGGGCCGCTCGCAACCCACTGCCCCCGTTGCAGGTGTGCGCTACGAGGTAGGCACAGCCGCAGACCTAGCAACTTTAGAGCGCCTTGTTGCCGGTATGGATGTGGTGGTTGGTGCGCTGTCGCCATTCAAGCCTGAGCAGCGGGCACCATTCATCCCTATCTATCGTGCTGCCTTGGCTCCGATTACTCGTGCTGGCGCACGTTTTGTCGTTATTGGCGGCTTTAGCGGATTGCGCCCTGCGCCGGATGAGCCGCGCTTTATCGACAGTGGCGCAGTGCCGCCTGAGTACTTGGAGGGCGCACGCGCCACGCATGACGCTTTTGACCTGTTGCAGGCAGAGGCACCGCAGGCGCTGGACTGGTTGTTTGTCAGCCCAGCTAGTCAGTTTGGCGCTTTTGCACCTGGTGAGCGGCGTGGGGAGTATCGCAAGTCAGGCGATATTGCACTGTTCGGTGCAGAGGGTATATCCGCTATCGGCGGGGCTGACTTTGCGCTAGCAGTCGTCGATGAAATCGCTACGCCAACAGCACAGCGTGCACAGATGCACTTTGCCTACTAAACCTGTGTAAGAGGTATGAGTCTGTGGCGCAATGCTGCGCCTCAGAACATAAGCAGGCTTTTATAACAAGGCCTCCCAGTAGCTGGAGTCAAACTCCCAGCGCAGGGCGGGTAGGCTTTGCTGGCTACGTGCCAAGGCCAAAAACTGCGCCCGAGGCACTTCGCAGCCGCCCAAAGAGGCCAGATGCCCCGTGGCCTGCTGGCAATCTATCTGCGGCACGCCTTGCTGGCGGCAGAGCGCCACTAGCGCGGCCAGGGCAATTTTGGAGGCATCGCGCTGGTGGGCGAACATGGATTCGCCATACACCGCCCGCCCCAGCGCCACGCAGTACAGGCCGCCTACCAGTTGGCCGTCCACCCAGGTTTCCACGCTGTGCGCCAGGCCACGGGCGTGCAGAGCGCTATAGGCGCTGATGATGCTGGGCACAATCCAGGTGCCGTTCTGGCCGCTGCGCGGGGTGTGGGCGCAATGCTGCATTACCTGGGTAAAGCTGCTGTCAATGTGAATGGCGCAGCCGCTATCGCGTATGAAAGCCTTCATCGTTTTGCGCAGCGAGCGGTGCAGGCGAAAGCGCTCGGGGTAGAGCACCATGCGCGGGTCAGGTGACCACCACAGTGGCGGCTGCCCAGGGCTGAACCAGGGGAAAATGCCGTCGCGGTAAGCGGCTTGCAGGCTGTCGGCATTGAGTTGACCGCCTACGGCCAGCAGACCGGGCATGGGGCTGTCTTCGCCCCAGGCGGCTTCTACCGGGGGGAATGGGTCGTTTTCTTGCAGCCAGGGCAGGTGTAGGGCGCTGGGCATAGGCGTAGTGAAAAAAGCATAAAAAAAGCCAGACAGATAAAAATATCTGCCTGGCTGTTTTGGCTCCCCGACCTGGGCTCGAACCAGGGACCTGCGGATTAACAGTCCGTCGCTCTACCGACTGAGCTATCAGGGAATAAAAACGTGATTATAGCCCGATTTTTTCTGAGTTTGCAGCAGTGGGAAAATTTTTTATGATTTTTCCATCTTCAGGCGGCTCTGGCCGCAGCCATAGCCAGACAAACACCGTCGCCATGCAAGTGCTGGCCAGCCAGGGAACCCACCAAGGCTGCCCGGGCAGCCACCACAAAATAAGGGCACTGAGCAGCATGGTAGCCGCCGCGCTGTATTTGGCACGGCGGCTAACGTAGCCCCCCGCCTCCCAGTTGCGCAGCATGGGGCCAAACAAGCGGTGCTGGTACAGCCAGGCGTGTAGGCGTGGGCTGCTGCGGGCGGCGGCCCAACTGGCCATCAAGATAAACACCGTGGTGGGCAGCCCTGGGATAAACACCCCGGCAATGCCCAGCCCCAGGCAGAAAACGGCAAAGCCACGCAACAACCAGCGCATGACGATATTGGGATGTTTGTAGCTGGCAGGCACGGGCTGCTTGGGCGGCATGGGATGGCGAGGGGGGCGTGGCTGGCGTGGTGGGCGTGGTGGTTTCTTGGTGGGCTGGGGCTGTTGTGCCTCCCAGGCGGGCAGGGCGGCATGAATCAAGGCCGGTGCATGGGCATCATTAGCGGCATAGCGGATTTGTGCGGCGCTGAGTTGCCGCGCTGCCCAGTTGCTGGTGCTGATGCGTTTGGACTTGCTAAAGCTGCGCCCCAGCACCAGCGCCATAGCCGCCCTTACCCCCGTGCTGTGGCCGTAGCCGTGGCGACGAAACACCTTGTCCAAATCCTGCACATTGGCCACCTGTACGCCCAGGCGTTGGGGCAGGGTGTGTAAGTCGTTGCTCAGGCCAAAGCCGACTTTGGCGATATGCGGTGCGGCCAGCACCTCACGCGCCAGGGCGAGTGCCTCGGGCTGGTGCAGTTGCAGCAGCCAAGCCGCGTCTGGGGTGGCCAGTTGCACCAGGTGGGGGCCGGTGTCTTCCTGCCCAGCGCGGAAGATGGGCTTGCTCTCGGTATCAAAGCCCAGCACCTTGGCAGCCAGCAGCGCCTGCCGTGCCTGGGCAAACTCCTGCGCAGTGCGCGGTAGGTGGATGGCGCTATCTGGCAGGGGCGACCAGGGCGGTAGCAGGGCGCTTTGGGCTTTATCAGGAGCCTTTTGTCTCGCCATGCTCAGGCTGGGGTTTGCAGGTTTTTCTGGTTTTGCAGGGCTTTGCGGCGGTAAAACTGCATGGGCTGCTCGCGCATTTGCTGCTGGTGTTGCTGGATGACGGATTTCTTCATCTTGCCGACCACGTGCATCTCGCAGGGCTTGCAGTCAAACACCAGCTTGAGCTTTTCCTTGCCGTTAATCAGGTGCAGCGGCTCGGCCTTGATGGTGCCTTTTACGCCGACTACGCCCTTGGCCTGCTTGGGGCACAGGCTCATGGAAAAGCGCACGCAGTGCTTGGTGATCATCAGGCTGACTTCGCCTTCT
>CAZMMM010000006.1:16446-19598 GCA_964567385.1 uncultured Comamonas sp. | reverse complement strand
GGATTTGCTGGATGTCGTGCGCATGGTCTATGCCCTGCGCCCGGACGGCATCCAATGGCCGAAAAAGCCCGATGGCAGCACCTCCTTCAAGCTGGAAGACTTGGCACGTATCAACGGCCTAGGGCACGACAAAGCCCACGATGCCCTGAGCGACGTACATGCCACCATCGAACTGGCGCGGCTGGTGCAGCAACTCCAGCCCAAGCTGTTTGACTTTGCCCTGGGGCTGCACAAAAAAGACCAGGTGCTGCGCGAGCTACGCCTGCCTGCAGAGGCTGCCCAAGCGCAGCCGTTTCTACACGTCAGCGGCATGATTGCCCCTGAGCGCGGCTGTATCACCATGATGTGGCCGCTGGCGCAGCACCCCAGCAATAAAAACGAAATCATCGCCTGGGACTTACGCGCTGACCCCAGTGAGCTGGCCTTGCTCGATGCCGACACGCTGCGCCTGCGCATGTTCACCCGCGCCGCCGACTTGCCGCCGGGGGTGAGCCGCCTGCCCATTAAAACCATCCACATCAACAAATCGCCGATGGTGGTGCGCCACCTCAAAACCCTCAGCCCCGAAATGGCCGAGCGCTGGGGGCTGGACATGCCAGCCTGCCTGCAACACGCCCTGATTGCCCGCGACCTGCCAGACATGAGCGCCCTGTGGCACCAGGTCTATGCCGGACTGCCCGCCCCCGGCAGCGTGGATGTAGAGCAAGACCTGTACAGCGGCTTTATTGGCCGCGAAGACCGTGCCCGCTTGCAACAGTTGCGCCAGTTGACCCCGCCAGAGCTAGCCCTTGACTGCACCGGCTTTGACGACAGCCGCCTGGCTGAGCTGGTATTCCGTTGGCGCGCTCGCAACTGGCCGGATAGCCTGAGCGAAAGCGAACAACTACGCTGGCAGCAGCATTGCGCCCAAGTGCTAGGCGGCGAACAGCCACAGATGCGCAGCGCCGAGCAAATGAGCGCGGAAATTGACGCGCTCTACGAAACCGCTGATGAGGCAGGGCAGGCCATTCTGGAAGCCCTGTACGAATGGCTGGATGCCATTGCCCCTGAGTTGTAAGGTGTAAAGCAGTAGCCATGACGCAAGCCCCCACCCCCACTTTAGACCCCGCACTGACCCCCGCCATGGCCGATGTGCTGCGCCGCATAGCCCGTGCCAATCGCCCACATGTCAGCACCCTCAGCCCGCAGCAAGTGCGCGACGGCTACGCCGCAGGCTGCGATGTGCTGGAAATAGAGCGCCCCCAACTGGCCCATATCCAAGACTTTCATATCCCCGCCCGCGATGGCTTTGCCCTGCCTGCGCGTCTGTACGCAGCTAAAAAGCCCAAGCCGAAGTCAAAACCAGGGCAGGGGCTGCCCACCTTGCTGTACCTGCATGGGGGGGGCTTCACCATAGGCAGTATTGAAACCCACGATATTCTGTGCCGCAGCCTAGCCAGCCAAGCCGGTTGCGCCGTGGTGGCGCTGGACTATCGCCTGGCCCCAGAGTACCGTTTTCCCACCGCCGTCAACGATGCCTGGGACAGTCTGCAATGGCTGGCGCACAGCGAAGAGGGCAGGGCGCTAGGCATAGACCCCCAGCGCCTGGCCGTGGGGGGTGATAGTGCCGGCGGCACGCTGGCTGCCGTATGCGCCTTGCTAGCGCGTGATGCGGGCTTGCCCCTGGCCTTGCAGTTGCTGATTTATCCAGGCACTTGCGCTCATCAAGATACCGATAGCCATCAGCGCTACGAACAGGGCTATTTGCTGGACAAGCGCAGCATTGACTGGTTTTTTGGCCTCTACCTCAACACCCCGCAAGAGCGTGAGGACTGGCGCTTTGCCCCGCTGCTGGCGCAAGACTTTCAGCAACTGGCTCCCGCCCACCTGTTTTTGGCGGAATTGGATGCTTTGGTCGATGAAGGGCTGGCTTACGCCGATGCCTTGCGCATGGCAGGTGTGCTGGTGGATTTGGATATTTACCAGGGCGTTACCCACGAGTTCATCAAAATGGGGCGTGTACTACCGGAAGCGGTGCAGGTGCAAAAGGACATTGCGCAGGCATTAGAAGCAGCTTTTAGCAACTGAATCTACATAACGTGGTGCTTAAGGCCGCCAAAAATAATTTAGTTACGATAGCTCTAAAATCAACCGGCACTAAAGTGCCGTTGGCTGCAACAAAATGTTAGCCCTGAAACGGCTGTTATCTGAAACGACGACCACCAGAGCGGCGGTCTTCTTTATCGCCATCCTCAGAAGTACACCATTGACGTTCGCAAGGCACGCCATTGCCATCACCGTCCATTTTTGTGCCCGGGCAGTTTTGGAGGAAATATTTAGCTTCTGCGCAGGATTTCATTTGGGAGCAATGCGTTCTTCCATCACAGCGAAACTGTGAGGTAGATGATTGAGCCAGTTGAATTGGCTGGGCGGCAAATGAAAAAAGTGAAAACAAAGTAAGAGAGGCAGATGTAATTAGAACTTTCATATGATGAACCTTTTTAAATTTAGTCGCCCTGAAAGGACGGCTGGAGCGATAAGATTATTCGCCTTTATACAGCACCTAACAAAGAATTAAGAATTTTTGCGCCCGAAGGCGACAACAACCAGCCGAGTGCTGCACAGTTGAGTACGACAGTAGCCCAAAACGTAGTCTGAAACGACGCTTTGGCTGACTTATGCCGAAGCAGTCGCTGTGCTGCCAAAGCGCCAGGCCAACCACCGAGAAGGGCGAACAAGTGCAATGTACTTTCTTTGGTTCGCCATTGATTTTGTGATGCTGCGGATTTATCAAATGCGTAAGCAAAGAATGTGGCGATACTTGCAATGATGTAAAGCACGAGGACAACGCCAGGAAGCCGCCCAGTGACGACAGCAGCAACGAGAAAGATCAGAAAACAAATAGCGAATATTGGGGGCAGGCTACTGCGGCCAGAAGCCTTGGGCTGTGCGGGCAGGTCGCCAACAAACGCAACAGCCTTCGCTTGGGATCGGCCTTTAGCATCGACAGTGAGTTCGTAAGTGACAAGCTCGTCCCCTTCTGGCCGACGCTGTCGCCTAGAAAAAGAATTGATGTGCACGAAGACTTGCTCTCCACCACCATTAGGTTTGATGAAGCCAAATCCTTTGTCATCTTTCCATGAGGAAATTCGACCTTGATAGCGCATATTATT
>CAZMMM010000006.1:0-16436 GCA_964567385.1 uncultured Comamonas sp. | reverse complement strand
ATAAGAGGCTTAAATAAAATTAGATGGAAGTCCAACTGCGATTTGCCGTTAGTCAAAAACCGGCATCGTAAACTACTCCCAGATAACGCCTAAGCGACATGGATTGCATGCAGCCTCAAATATCTTCCAGCAAAGAATAAGGCAGCTCATAAATATCTAAAGCAGCACCATCCACCGCCCCAGCAAACAAACTCCCTTCCTCATCCAGCGCATTGATTTGTATGGAAACAATCGCAAAATACTGCGCCTGCTCGGATACTTGTGCAAGTGCTAGAGCAGGGGCAGCCTGCACCACCATCCCAACAGGCTGGTCTGGGCGCTGGGCGCTAAATACGTCTTGCCCGGCCTCTAAAGCCTGATTGCTACTCACAATAAAAGCCCGCCTTTTAATACTGCCACGAAACTGGCTTCTAGCGATAATTTCTTGCCCTGGGTAGCAGCCTTTTTTAAAATTTACCCCACCCACCGATTCGTAATTAAGCATTTGCGGCACAAACTGCTCAAACACCGGGGCGCTTAGGGTGGCTACACCACTGAGCACCTGCGCCCATTGCCACAGGGCAGGGCTGTGCTCTGGCTGCGCTGGGGCAGGGCAGGGGGCAGGCGCTAGATACAAAGCCTGCGCCACTTGCCCCGCTGCTGGGTAAAGGCTGATAAAGCGCCCAGGTTCGGCAGCATCAGCCAGGCTTTGCGGCACAGCATGGCCTAGCAGCCCCCACAGCGCATAGTCTGCCGTGGCATCGCTCAGTTGCACTTTGGCGCGTAACACAAACATGCGCAGGCGCTTGAGGGTGCGCTCTAGTAAATCTAGGCTCAAGATAAGCAAGAACGCATCATCTTGCAGCTTTACACCCAGCATACTGGCCTGCATACGCCCTTTGGCATTGCAAAAAACCGCTAAACGGGCTTGCTGGGTATCCAGATTAAGAAAATCTTGCGAAAGCTGGTTGTGCAGAAATTGCGCAGCATCCGCCCCTTGGGCACGAATCAGCCCTAGGTGGGGAAGGGGACAGGCACCGCTGACGGCATCTACATCAACGGCTGGAAGAGGGCGTAGAGTTGTAACAGTCATGGCTGAATTATGATGCTGGGTTTTGTCACCTTGTAAGGAAAGGGACTTGTGCGACGTTTTGCCCTGATGTTTTTTAGTCTGCTGCTGGCCGCCGCCCTAGGCGCAGGTGCTGGTTGGTGGTGGTTGCATCAACCCCTGACCCTGAGCCAACCCACGCTAGAACTAGAGATTGAACCCGGCAGCACGCCCAGAGCGGTTGCTCAGGCAGCGGTGCAAGCCGGGGTGCAGACCGATGCCCGCTGGCTGTACGCCTGGTTTCGCCTATCGGGGCAAGACCGTCAGATACGCGCCGGCAATTACGAGCTAAGCAGCGGTATCACCCCAAAAAGTCTGTTGAGCAAGCTAGTGCGCGGCGAGGAAAGCCTACGCGCCATCACCTTTGTAGAGGGCTGGACGTTCCGGCAAATGCGCCTCGCCCTAGCTAAAGACCCACATCTGCAGCAAGACACCGCCGACTTGAGTGAGGCCGACATCATGCAAGCCCTCGGCAAGCCGGGCATGGCCGCAGAAGGGCGCTTCTTCCCCGACACCTATACCTACGCCAAGGGCAGTAGCAGCTTGGCCGTATTGCGCCGTGCTGCCGCTGCTATGGATAAGCGCCTGGCGCTGGCCTGGGAGCAGCGTCCCGACAATTCCCCCTTAAAAACCCCGGAAGAGGCGTTGATTCTGGCCAGCATTGTGGAAAAAGAAACCGGCCTGGCCAGCGACCGCGCCACCATTGCCGGAGTCTTCACCAACCGCCTGCGCAAAGGCATGTTGCTACAAACCGACCCCACGGTGATTTACGGCATGGGCGAAGCCTACCAAGGCCGCATCCGCAAGCGTGACCTGCAAACCGATACCCCCTGGAATACCTACACCCGCCTTGGCTTGCCACCCACCCCAATTGCCATGCCGGGCAAAGCCTCGCTATGGGCGGCGGTGCAACCAGCGGCTACCGATGCCTTCTACTTTGTCGCCCGGGGTGATGGCAGTAGCCAATTCAGCCGCACGCTGGATGAGCATAATCGCGCCGTCAACCGCTACATTCGGGGCCGGTAAGTCTGCCCAGCGCCACCGTTTAGCCGCTTTAAGTCGTTCAAGGAAGTGCCTCTCGTGAATCCCCAGTCGCCTGTTCAAACCCACGCCAAGCAAGGCCTTTTCATCAGCTTTGAGGGGATTGATGGTGCGGGCAAATCTACCCATATTCAAGCCTTGGCCAAGGCCTTTGAAAGCCAGGGCTACCCGGTGGTTTTGACCCGTGAGGTGGGAGGAACCCCTTTGGCCGAGCAGCTGCGCGAGATGCTGCTGCACCAAGAAATGGACGCTTTGACTGAAGCCTTGCTCGCCTTTGCCGCGCGGCGTGACCATATCCGCCAGGTCATAGCCCCAGCCTTGGCGCGTGGCAGCATCGTCATCAGTGACCGTTTTGCCGATGCCAGTTTTGCCTATCAAGGCGCAGGGCGGGGTCTGCCCTGGGAAGATTTACAGGCCATAGAGCGCATCTGCCTGCAACACCCTGAACAGGACTGCGGGCAGGGCGCTTTGCTGCAGCCAGACATTACCCTTTGGTTTGACGTGGACCCGGCCACTGCCGCCCAGCGCTTGGCCAGCGCCCGATTGCCTGATCGGTTTGAGGCCCAGCCCCAGGCTTTTTTCGCAGCCGTAGCCGCTGGCTATGCACGCCGTTATGCAGAAGATAGCCAGCGCTTTGTACGCATCCAGGCCGATGCCCCGCCCGCCCAAGTCTGGCACCAAGTGCAACAGGCATTTGCCCAGCGCGGCTATTGGGGCAATAAGCCTACTGTAGGGCAGCTGTCATGAATCACAAACCACTGGCCCCTTGGCTACAAAAAGACTTCCAGCGCCTGCTACACCAGCCCAGCCATGCGTTGCTGCTGCAAGGCCCTAGTGGCATGGGGCAGCTGGCTTTGGGCTTAGCCTTGGTGAGTGCTTGGCTGTGCGAGCAGCCGCAAGCTGATGGCCTGGCCTGCTTACAGTGCAGCAGCTGCCACGCGCTGGCAGTGCGCGCCCATGCCGATGCTTTAGTGCTGATGCCCGAGGAAGAAATGCTGCGCCAAGCCTGGCCATTGCCCGAAAAGGCGCAGCGCGAGCTTGATGAGAAAAAGCGCAAGCCCAGCAAGGAAATCCGCGTAGAAGCCATGCGCGCTGCCGTGGAATTCTGCCAGCGCACCAGCGCCCGTGGGCGTGGCAAAGCAGTACTGATTTACCCGGCCGAGGCCATGAATCACATCACCGCCAATACCCTGCTTAAAACCCTGGAGGAGCCACCAGGAGCCGTGCGCTTCATCTTGGTCAGTGAAGCGGCGCACTTGCTGCTGCCAACAATTCGTAGCCGCTGCCTTAGCCACAGCATGCAATGGCCTAGCCCCGAGCAAGCGCTTGGCTGGTTGCAAGCGCAAGGCGTTGCGGCCGATGCAGCACAAGCGAGCTTGCGCGCCGCTGGAAATAGCCCAGAGCAAGCGCTGGCCATTGCCCAAAGCCCGGAAAATCTGGCTTTATGTCGCAATCTGCCGCAAGTGCTGCGCCAAAACGATGTCAAGGCGCTGCAGCCTTTACCTGCTGCTGAACAACTCGCCTGGCTGCAAAAGCTGTGCCACGATTTAATGTGCTTAAGCCAAGGCGCTGCACCACGTTTTTTTGCAATCACAGACCTACCCCAGCAGCCGCCAGCGCTGCGCCTGCTGGGGCGTTGGGCAAAATCACTCAGCCAGCAGGCTCGCAGCATTGAGCACCCTTACAACCAAGGCTTGATGACAGAAGCCCTTGTCGCCCAAGCACGAGGTGTTTTAAACTCCGCCACTTGATATACCGCCATTTTTTATGCCCATAGGATTTTGATATGCAAACCTCCAGCTCTCCACGTCCTAGCGTTTTGCAACTTGCCATTAAAGAAAAAGGTGCGTTATATGCTGCCTACATCCCTTTATTTGCTGAAGGGGGGATTTTTGTAGCAACCAGTCGCGATTTTCGGCTGGGTGATGATATTTATGTACTCCTCACCGTACCTGAGGATGAGGAAAAATTCCCCATTGCTGGCAAAGTCGGCTGGGTCACCCCCCCGGGCGCTGGCCACCGCACCCAGGGTATCGGTGTGCGCTTTCCTAAAAACCCTCAGTCAGAACGCTTAAAAGCCAAAATAGAAGAAATACTTGGCACCTGGCTGGGGTCTGATCGGCCCACGCAAACTATTTAAATATTAGTTATTCAATGTTTACTGATTCGCACTGTCATCTTAATTTTCCAGAACTTATTAATCAGCTTCCTCAAGTATTGGCATCTATGGCGCAAGCCCAAGTCACTCGGGCGTTGTGCATTTCTTGTACGATAGAAGACTTTCCTCAGGTGCATGCCTTAGCGGTGGGGCATTCCCATCTGTGGTGTACCGTAGGAGTCCACCCCGATACGGAAGAGATGCATGAGCCTACTAAAGAAGAGCTTATTGGCTATGCAGACCTGCCGAAAGTGGTAGGGGTTGGCGAGACTGGCCTAGATTATTACGGCATGCAGGATCGTAAAGGCGGCCGCAGCATCGCAGATTTGGAATGGCAGCGCGAGCGCTTTCGCACCCATATTCGTGCTGCCAGACATTGCCAAAAGCCTCTAATTATTCATACCCGAGCAGCAGCAGATGACACCCTGGCCATCTTGCGTGAAGAGGGCGAAGACGGCAGTTCGGGCAGTGCGGGAGGCGTCTTTCATTGCTTTACTGAAAGCCTGGAAGTCGCCAAGGCCGCGCTGGATTTGGGTTTTTATATATCATTTTCAGGTATCGTAACCTTCAAAAGCGCACAAAATTTGCGGGATATTGCAGCCTATGTTCCTATTGACCGGCTACTGATTGAAACGGACAGCCCTTACTTAGCCCCCGTGCCTTACCGTGGCAAGCTTAATACCCCTGCCTTGGTACCGCATGTAGGCCAATGTATTGCTGACTTACGTGGCCTGACCATAGAAGAGCTGGCAGCCCAAACCAGTACAAATTTTGACCGCTTATTTCCCAGTGTTTTAGCCTGAGCCACTTATGAAACATTTGGTGATTTTTTTACTCAGTAGCAGCTTGGCTTTAGGCATTCAAGCTGCTAATACTGAGACTGAGCAGTTGATGACGGCTGTAATCCGAGACAACCCCAGCCAAGTGCGTAAGCTGCTACAGCAAGGACTCAATCCCAATACCGCAGATAGCAGAGGCCAGCCAGCACTGCATAAAGCCATGCGCGCTGAATCCTGGGGTGCTGTGGCAGAGCTGCTCCAATCGCCACATATCAGCATCAGCGCCCGCAATCCCCAAGGAGAATCAGCCTTGATGCTGGCTGCCATCAAAGGCCGTCTTGACTTGGTAAAAGCCTTGATTGAGCGTGGGGCTGATATCAATCATCCTGGCTGGACCCCTTTGCACTATGCCGCCAGCGCTGACCTGCCTGAGAGCTTGCCTATCGCAAAGACCCTCATTGAGCAGCATGCCTACATAGATGCGGCTTCGCCCAATGGCAGTACGCCTCTCATGCTGGCGGCTCAGTACAGCTCACAAGCCATGGTGGAGTATTTGCTCTCTGAAGGTGCTGATGTGCATCTGCGTAACCAACGAGGTCTTTCCGCCGTTGATTTCGCTAAAAATTCTGAGCGTGGATATTTGGAAAAAATACTAGAAAAACAGTGGCTAGCAGCACCTCGAAAAACACCTTCTTGGTAAAGCTACACAGCACGCCAGGAAGAGTGATACTACGAAAGTAAGGCAAGCTGCGCATACGCAATTTGACATAATGCAAATTGTCGGTAATAGTGGTTTGGCTTAATTGGCATCATGCTCTATGGTGTTTTTTGGTGCGCGCAAGGCATGCTGCAGCGCGGTATCTACTGCTTGCGCGATAGGGTTTTCTAGAACCTGAAAAATTTGCAACGCAAGGGATTGTTGCAGTTTTTTAAGCTCTGTTTCCAAAATTTTTGGCAGCAGTCTCTCAACCTCTTGCTCCAGCGTTTGGCGGATAGCACTTGCAAGCGCTACGCATTGCTCATCACTAAGTGCTGATGGAGCCTCCTCACGAGTCGCTGCTGCGGATCGCGTTGCTTCTTCTGTGACAACCTGGGTCAATGTGGGAACAAAGCGCGGTGGCTGGCGTTGTGGAAAGTTACTGCTCATGCGTTTTCCTGTCTGCCTCAACTCTCGCCACAGGCTTTTGCGGCAAAACTGCAGCAAAAGCCTGTGGCGTTTAGTGAGGCAATCCACTAGCTATTTATTGGTGGCTTTTTTAGTTGCTTGCTTGCGGGTGGTTTTAGCAGGGGCTGAAGCACTGGGCTTTGCCACCGCTTGGTGCGCCAACAAGTAGTGCATCAGCAATGCAACCGGTCGGCCTGTGGCCCCTTTAGCTTTGCCTTCATTCCATGCCGTCCCTGCGATGTCTAGGTGCGCCCAAGCAGTCTCTTCTTTTACAAAGCGCTGTAAGAACTTGGCAGCCGTTACCGAGCCAGCAGCGCGTCCAGCCACGTTGCCTACATCAGCAAAATTGCTCTTTAGCCCTTCCGCGTAATCTGCATCTAAAGGCATGCGCCAGCACAGGTCTTGTGATTGCTCGCCAGCTGCTAGCAAGGCTTGGGCCAGGCCATCCTGATTGGCATACATGCCGCTGCGCACCCCACCCAAAGCAATCACGCAAGCCCCTGTCAGGGTGGCAATGTCAATTAGTGCGGAGGGGTTAAAGCGCTGGGCATAGGTCAAGGCATCACACAGCACCAGGCGGCCTTCTGCATCGGTGTTCAAAATTTCAATCGTCTGCCCGCTCATGCTGGTAACGACATCGCCGGGCTTGACGGCCCCTGCATCTGGCATGTTCTCGCTTGCAGCAATCAAGCCGACCACATTCACCTTGGGCTGGAGCTGGGTCAAGGCCTGGAAGACCCCCAAAACGCTGGCGGCACCGCACATATCGAATTTCATCTCGTCCATGGCCGCACCAGGTTTCAAGCAGATGCCTCCAGTGTCGAAGGTAATCCCCTTCCCTACCAAAACAACCGGGGCTTGGTCTTTGTCAGCGCCCGCATAGTGCAGCTCGATAAAGCGCAGTGGCTCTTTAGAACCCTGTGCCACCGCCATGAAAGCCCCCATGCCCAGCTTAGCTACTTCTTTGGGGCCATGAATTTTGCAGCGCATATTTTTGCTGGCTTTGGCTATCGCCTCAGCGGCCTCAGCCAAAGCAGTGGGCGTGGCGTAATTGGCTGGGCGATTGCCCCACTCTTTTGCCAAGCTTTGACCGGCTGCAATCGCCTGGCCCAAGGCGAAATCAGATGCTACGGCTTTTTTATCAGGCACAGCCAGCGTAATTTTTTGAAGGTCCAAGGGCTGGCCCTCAGTCTTGGTTAGGCGGTATTGGTAACTTGCAGCGCCCATGGTTTGGACAGCTGCCGCCGCTTGTTGCACCAAATCTTGCTGCAGGCACAGCAGCACTTGCTTAACCCCCTGCGCCTGCACAAAAGGCGTGGCAGCCGACAATGCCGCCTGCACATCGCGCACACTCCCCTTGCCCGCACCAAGCAGGAGCAGGCGGCGCGCCGTCACACCGGTAGCTTGGTATAAGTGCAGAAGCTGACCGGGCTTGGTACTAAAGTCCCCCTGCTTGATCGCTTGGGCCAAAAGCGTGGAAATCGCGTCCTTGCCTGTCACTGCCCCCTCGCAGACAGGGAGCAAAAGCAAGTCACAGTCGGTCTTCACTGCTGCAGCAAGGTCTAAAGACTTGAGTTCGAAGTTCATAATTACGGTTTTCCTTTCACATCCATGTTATTCGATTCATCCATCCGCAAAGAGCTTGGGCGCCACTTTGGTGCCACTTTAGTGGTGCTTGTGACCGTGGTCATGACCATGATGCTCATCCGCACCTTGGGCCAAGCCTCCAAGGGGGTCATCAGCCCTTCTGATGTCATGCTAATTATGGGCCTAACCGTGCTGGGTCATTTGGCAACCATTCTCAGCTTGAGTCTTTTCATCGCCCTGGTTGCCACCTTGTCACGCATGTACCGTGATAGTGAAATGGCCATTTGGTTCGCCAGCGGCCAAGGCCTGATACAGCAACTGCGCCCTATGCTGCGCTTTGGCTGGCCCATTGTTGCCGCTATTGCCGCCCTGACTCTCCTCGTCTGGCCCTGGAGTAACCAGCAAATTGTAGAGCTGCGCAATCAGTTTGAGCAGCGCAGTGATTTAGATAGAATTGCTCCCGGCGAATTTCAAGAATCCTCTAATGGCGAACGTGTTATTTTCATTGAGAAAGACAAGAAAAACAATGAATCTGCAAGTAATATTTTTATTCTGGAAAACAAAAGTGATAAGGAAACCATCACCTCCTCAAAATCAGCATATTTAGAAAATGAAAATAATTATCGCTTTGCCATTCTGGAAAATGGACAGCGGGTTGAAGAGACTCATGCCGACGGCAGCGTAAAAATTACACACTTTGATTTTTATAAACTATTGATTCAATCCAAAGAAGCCATAGAAGCAGAGCAAGGTACAAGAAGCATTTCTTCTGCGCAGCTTTTAGGCGACAGCAGCCGTCAAGAGCAAGCAGAATTAGGCTGGCGGTTAAGCCAACCTCTTCTCGGCTTCAACTTGATTTTATTGGCACTCTCTCTGACCAAGACCACCCCACGTACAGGGCAAAGCCTGAGTATCATATCAGCATTACTGGCTTTTATCATATATTATAATTTAGTTAGCGTTGGGCAAAGCTGGGTTGCTGCTGGAAAAATTTCTTTGCCTGGATTTTTGATTGGCTTGCACGGTTTGATTTTTGCTGTGGCATGCTTAGGCTTGACTGCTCGCCAGCAGCAATGGAGCTGGGTGGGAATTTTTTCAAAGAAATAATAATGAGAACCATACGCAAATTATTATACCGACAAATATTAGCCTCCGTCACAATTGTCACAATTGGATTTTTGGCTTTATTTTTCTTTTTTGATTTTCTAGATCAAATAAGAAACATCGGGAAATCACCAGGCTATACCCTTCAGTTTGCCTTTTTGATTGTTATATTTGAGCTTCCTGGCCACCTTTATGAATTACTTCCTATTACCGTTCTAATAGGAACAATTTTTGTTATGGCAAAGTTTGCGCAGAACTCAGAGTTTACTATTATGCGCTCAAGTGGCCTAACGCCTCTGTTAGCATTGAGGAACATGATTTTAATAGGTATGAGCTTTGTGGTATTGACAGGTGTGCTTGGCGACTATATTGTGCCTGCCACTGAAAAAATAGCATTAAAAATACAATCGCAATTTTTAGGAAAAAATCAATCTGTTGGCAGGCAAGGTGCTTGGCTTAAAGAAAATTCTAACGATAATATTTATATTGTTAATATTGGCTCCGTCAATGCTGATGGAATGTTTCAGAGAGTCAGAATTTTCGAGTTTAATCCGAAAGGACTTTTAACTCAACAATGGCATGCAGAATCTGGTCATGCTCTGAACGATGATGCAACTTGGCAGTTGGATCAAGTAAAGCACAAGCTAATTTCATACGAGCAAGAAAATATTTCTACCACTAATACATTTTTAGAAAGTATGCAATGGCCTACCAAGCTATCAGGCGATATGGCCTTGGCTGCAGCCCATAAACCCAGTCACATGTCTATGATTGAACTCTGGAAATTCTCAGAGCATTTGAAAGAAAATGAGCAAGCGGCACAAAAGTATGAAATTGAATTTTGGCGAAAAGTTTTTTATCCTGTTAGCTGCTTGGTAATGGTGGTACTCGCCCTCCCCTTTGCTTACCTGCACTTTCGTTCAGGCGGCATTACCTTGTATGTCTTTATTGGTGTCTTGGTTGGGATTAGTTTTTTCCTGCTCAACAACGTTTTTGGTTATGCGGGCAATTTGAATAATTGGCCACCTTTATGGAGTGCAGCAGCACCAAGTGTTCTTTACACCATTGCATCACTGGCAGCTTTTCGTTGGTTAGTTTTAAGAAGATAGTTGAGGTTGAAAATTATGAATTTACATCAGTTTCGTTTTGTGCAAGAGGCTGTGCGTCGCAACCTCAACCTGACCGAAGCGGCTAAAGCCTTACATACTTCTCAGCCAGGAGTATCAAAAGCAATTATTGAGCTGGAAGAAGAGCTGGGCATAGAGATTTTTTCTCGCCATGGCAAGCGCTTAAAGCGTGTTACCGAGCCAGGCGAACATGTCTTACAAAGTATTGCCGTTATTTTAAGAGAGGTAAATAACCTCAAGCGAATTGGTGAGCAGTTTAGCGCCCAAGATAGTGGCACTTTGAGTATTGCAACCACCCATACCCAAGCACGCTATGTGTTACCCCAATCGGTTGCCAAGCTGCGTAGTACTTATCCCAAGGTACACATTAGCTTACATCAAGCAACACCTCAAGAAATTGCTCGCATGCTTTTAGAAGAGCAGGCTGAAATTGGCATTGCGACTGAATCTTTGGCTGACTACCCTGAGCTTGTCTCTTTGCCCTGCTATGAATGGCAACATATGCTAGTCGTACCACCCAGTCACCCCTTGGCCACTAAAGAGCGTATTGGCCTGGATGATTTTATTAACGAGCCACTGATTACCTATCACCCATCTTTTACAGGCCGCAGCAAACTGGATGCAGCTTTTGCCAATAGAAAGATGCAGCCTCATATCGTGCTTGAAGCGATTGATTCAGACGTTATAAAAACCTATGTACGCCTAGGTTTAGGCATCGGCATTGTGGCTGAAATGGCGGTGCGTGATGAGCCTAAGTCTGATTTAGCAGTTCGCCCTTTAGGACATCTATTTGGGCAAAGTGTGGCGCGCGTCGCTTTTAAGAAAGGGGTTTATTTAAGAAACTTTGTTTTTAAGTTTGCCGAAACACTAAGTGACCGCCTGACCAAAGATTTAATACAAAAAGTTATGAGCGGCGAATCAAGCGACTATATTTTATGAAATCAGCAGCTTCAAACTATGCTTAACAACACCCTATTTATGACTAGAAGCCGTTTGCCCAATGTGGGGACAACGATTTTTTCTGTGATGTCTGCCTTGGCAGTCAAACATCAAGCGGTCAATCTAGGCCAAGGCTTTCCAGATTTTGCCTGTGACCCACATTTATTAGAAGCCGTCAACGCTGCAATGCAGCAAGGTCATAACCAATACGCTCCTATGCAGGGTTTGGCTTGCTTGCGTACGGCAGTGACTGAGAAAATAGCCCAGCTTTATGGCTATCACTATCATTCAGACACAGAGATTACCATTACGGCAGGCGCAACCCAGGCAATTTTGACGGCTATTTTGTCTTGCGTCCACCCAGGAGATGAGGTAATTGTTCTTGATCCTTGCTATGACAGCTATGTGCCAAACATAGAATTAGCCGGAGCCACGGCAGTGCGAGTCCCCTTAAAGCCTGGGATATTTCGGCCAGATTTTGAAAAAATACAGGCTGCCATCACTGCCAAAACACGCCTTATCATCATTAACACACCACATAACCCTACGGCAACGGTTTGGACAGCACAAGAAATGCAGCAGCTGGCAGACTTATTGGCACCCACCAATATTCTTTTGCTTAGTGACGAAGTTTATGAACATATGGTCTATGGCGCTGTGCCCCATCAAAGCGTAGCATGCTACCCTGAGCTGGCAAAGCGGGCATTTATTGTTTCCAGTTTTGGCAAAACCTATCATGTCACAGGCTGGAAAATTGGCACTATCGTAGCACCTGCAGAGTTGATGGCTGAGTTTCGCAAGGTGCATCAATTTAATGTATTTTCAGTCAATACGCCTATGCAAATGGGATTGGCTGAATATATGAAAGAGCCCAAGCATTATTTAGAGCTAAGCAATTTTTACGCTAGGAAAAAGGATTTATTCCTTGCAGGTTTGCAAAAAACCAAGCTCCGGCCATTAGAAACAGCCGGAACTTATTTTCAATGTGTCGATATCTCTGAAGCAACTGATAAAAACGAAGCGGATTTTTGCCAATGGCTAATTGAAGAAATTGGCGTAGCAGCCATTCCTTTATCCGCTTTTTATGCCAATGGTTTTGATCAAAAAATTATCCGCTTTTGCTTTGCAAAAAAAGATGAAACTTTAGAAAAAGCCCTGAATCTTTTACAAAAAGTGTAAAATCATCATTTAAAAAGAGCTGACTCGCTTAAAGCAAAATAATGTCGTAATACTCTTGCCCCAAAGAATTCTCTGCCTGTAAAGAAATAGGCTTTTGAATGAAGACGCTGAGTTCGGCCAGGTACTGACTCTCCTCTTCCAAAAAAAGCTCTATCACAGACTGGTGGGCAACAATTTTGAATTCTTTGGGGTTAAATTGCCTCGCTTCACGCAGTATTTCTCTTAGAATTTCATAGCATACTGTTCTAATTGTTTTAATATTGCCTTTGCCCATGCAGCTTGGGCAAGGTTCACATAAAAAATTTGCCAGAGATTCTCTGATTCTTTTTCTTGTCATCTCTACCAAACCCAGCTGAGAAAACCCTCCAGACATGGTTTTCACCCTGTCCCTGGCTAGATGCCTCCTAAACTCTTGCAACACCTGCTGCTGGTGTTCTTCATGCATCATATCAATAAAATCAACAATGATAATGCCGCCTAAGTTACGCAATCTTAATTGGCGTGCAATAGCTTGTGCCGCTTCCAGGTTGGTTTTGAAAATAGTATCATCAAAATTTCTGGCCCCTACATATCCGCCAGTATTTACATCAATGGTTGTTAGTGCCTCCGTTTGATCAATAACCAGATAGCCACCAGACTTTAAGTCAACACGCTTCCCTAGCGCTTTGATGATTTCCTGATCGATGGAGTAAAGATCAAAGATAGGTCTTTCCCCTTTATAAATTTGTAGTTTTTCTGCAGCGCTGGGCATAAATTCTTCACCAAATTTTTTAAGCACCTCGTATTGCTCCTTAGAGTCTATACGAATGCTATTGGTGGCTTCACCGACCAAATCTCTTAGCACTCTTTGCAGCAGATTTAAATCTTGATGCAATAGGGACTTGGCTGGCAGCTTAACCGCTGAGGCTTTAATTTTTGCCCAAGCTTTTCTCAAATAAATAATATCTTCTTTAAGTTCATCATCCCTGGCATCTTCACCATTGGTGCGCAAAATAAAACCACCTGTATTTTCTTGTGATTGAGTTTGGCTTTGGACAATTTCCAGCAAGCGTTTTCTCAGGCTATCGCGTTCTGCAGTCGGTATTTTTTGCGATACGCCGATATGGTCATCCTGTGGTAAAAACACCAATAACCGACCTGCAATACTGATTTGTGTTGAAAGTCTTGCGCCTTTACTGCCGATAGGGTCTTTAATGACCTGAACCATGATGGACTGGCCTTCAAAAATTTGTCGCTCAATAGGTTCTAGCACGTCTTCTTTGGGGCGTGAAAAATGTGGTGCTTCACCGCTTTCTTGGCGTTGCCATACATCAGCCACATGTAAAAATGCGGCGCGCTCTAGGCCTATGTCAATAAAGGCTGATTGCATGCCGGGTAGCACCCGCACCACTTTGCCCAAGTACACACTGCCCACCAAGCCACGCTCTAAAGCGCGCTCAATATGCAGCTCTTGTACAGCCCCCCCCTCAATAATGGCGACACGGGTTTCCTGTGGAGCCCAGTTGATCAAAATATCTTGTTGCATTGCATTGGCCTTATAGCGAAGTGGCTGTAGCTTGTGCGAAAGACATCTTCGCTCTCTAGCTCACAGCCTGTGCGCCCATTTTGCCCTTGGTGGGCCTCTCTGATTGCCCAAGGGTTTACCATGACAGCGTTTTTGCCTTCGCCCACGGAGTCTTTGTGTCCTCACCTAACACGGCTTGCCTTGCGCCCTCAACTGCTGCTAATCGCCCGAATGCGCCTTATTTACCCGGTGATTTGGTGGTGTGGCTGCTAGTGCTGCTGGAGCTGCTGACCTTCACTATTTTGTTTGTGGGCTTTGCCGGTGCGCGGCTGTGGCAGCCCGAGGTATTTGCCCAGGGGCAGGCCAGCCTGGATTTGCAGTCAGGCGCTATCAACACCGTGCTGCTGATTACGGCCAGCGCTTGTGCCGCCCTGGCCTTGCATGCTGTACGCCAAGGACAACACCGCCCGGGCGCACATTGGCTGCTGAGGGCTTTGCTGTTTGGCCTAGGCTTTATCGTTAGCAAAAGCCTGGAATACGCTGCCAAGTGGCAAGAGGGGCTGGACGTGGCCAACAACACCTTTGCCATGCTGTACGTAGGGCTGACAGGCTTTCACTTTCTGCATGCCTTGGTTGGCTGCCTGTTTTTTGCCTTGTTATGGTGGCCCACTTACCAGGGCCGTTATGGCCCTGGCAACTGCCGCACGCTGGAGACGGTGACGGTGTTCTGGCACATGGTGGACTTGCTGTGGATGGTGTTATTTCCACTGGTGTACGTGCTGCGCTAAAGCACATCACACCCCGACTTCTTTCAAAAACCTGCTTTGAAAACCCCTTGATTTTTTATGACTACTACCCGTTTACTGGTGATTTGGCTGCTTCTGCTACTGGCCACATTTCTGACTTGGTGGCTGGGTGAAAGCCCTAGCAGCCAGCTTTCTGCTGCCTGGTTAGCCGCTGTAGTTTTGGCGCTAGCTGTATTTAAAGGAGTGTTAATTGCATTGGATTACATGGAGTTACGGCATGCGCCAGCACTTTGGCAGCGTATCGTTGTGGGGTGGTTGGTGCTGGTCTGCCTGCTGCTGTGGGGCTTGTCTGCTGTGCAGGTAGACACCCCTTCATCCTCACTGGATTTGCAGCAAATGAACATTGTTTGATTAAAGACAAAAATTTTTTACCTTTAAAGATGAAGATAAGATAGTTCTTTTAACCAAGGAGGGCTTATCTATGAGCCAAACGCACAGCGGGTTTACCAAGCAGATGGCCCGCAACATGTTCTACGGCGGCTCCATCTTTTTCGGGCTGGTGTTCGCTGGCCTGATTTTTGATAGTGAGCAGCGTATCCCCGAACGCTCTAACGCGCAAAACCTGACCGAGTCGGTGGTGCGCGGCAAGCACGTCTGGGAGACCAACAACTGCATCGGTTGCCACTCATTGCTGGGTGAAGGGGCCTACTTTGCCCCAGAGCTGGTCAACGTCTATAAGCGCCGTGGGGGCGATGAGGGTGGCCGCGCGTTCATCAAGGGCTGGATGGGGGCTATGCCCACCAACATCCCAGGCCGCCGCCAGATGCCCCAGTTCAACCTGACTGAGCAGCAGTTAGACGATTTGGTGGACTTCCTGAAGTGGTCTGGCGAAATCAATACCGAAAACTGGCCACCGAACATCGAAGGCTGAGGCAAGGAGTACCTACATCATGACAACTTCAGTTCTGAAATACCAAAGCCAGTCGGTGGCCAAACTCTACTTTGTGGCAGCCATGGTGCTGTTTGCAGGGCAGATTATTTTTGGCATCACCCTGGGACTGCAATACCTGATTGGGGATTTGTTCTTCCCCTACATCCCCTTCAACATCGCCCGCATGGTGCACACCAACCTGCTGATTGTGTGGTTGCTGTTTGGCTTTATGGGCGCTGCCTACTACATGGTGCCTGAAGAGGCCGAGACCGAGCTGCACAGCCCCGGCCTGGCCATTGCCCTGTTCTGGATTTTCCTGATTGCAGGCGCGGCCACCATCCTGGGCTATCTGCTCGTGCCCTATGCACGACTGGCTGAGATGACGGGTAACAACATCCTGGCCACCATGGGGCGTGAGTTCCTGGAGCAGCCCCTGCCCACCAAGGTCGGCATTGTCATTGTGGCCTTGGGCTTTCTCTACAACATCAGCATGACGGTGCTCAAAGGCCGCAAGACCAGCATTAGTACCGTGCTGCTGATTGGTCTGTGGGGCTTGGCCATCTTCTTCCTGTTCAGCTTTGTGAACCCCGACAACCTGGTGCGCGACAAGATGTACTGGTGGTTTGTGGTTCACCTATGGGTGGAAGGCGTGTGGGAGCTGATTCTGGCCTCACTGCTGGCCTATGTGCTGGTTAAAACCACCGGTGTGGACCGCGAAGTGATTGATAAGTGGATGTACGTCATCGTCGCCTTTGCGCTGATGTCCGGCCTGCTGGGCACGGGGCACCACTACTTCTTCATTGGCCTGCCAGGCTACTGGCTGTGGGTGGGCTCTGTGTTCTCGGCGCTGGAGCCTCTGCCTTTCTTCCTGCTGGTGCTGTTCGCGGTCGACCTCATTTGGCTACAGGGCATGAACCGCCGCCTGCGCATGAGCGTGCAGCGCGAAAAGGAGGCCAGCGCCGCCAAGGGTAACTTCATGTCCCGCATGAGCCACGAGATTCGCACGCCGCTCAACGCGGTGATCGGCTACAACACCATTGCGCGTAACGAGATGACGGACGCGCGGAACGACGCCGAGCGCAAGCAGGC
>CAZMMM010000005.1:18897-20743 GCA_964567385.1 uncultured Comamonas sp. | reverse complement strand
AGTACCTGAAACTAGTGCGTCTACCAATTCCGCCACCTGGGCATTTCAGGAAAGAATGCAATTGTACAGCAAAAAAAAGCACCCGCAGAGCAAACCGCGTAATCTGCATGAAGAAATAGAAGGCTGGGTCCAAGGCCACCGCGACGGCCACGGCTTTGTGCTGCGTGAAGATGGGCAGGCTGACATCTTTCTGCCCCCTAATGAGATGCGCGCCATCCTGCATCAAGACCGTGTGCGCGTGCGCATCAGCGGCCAAGACCGCAAAGGCCGCCCCGAAGGCCAGGTGCTGGAAATTGTTGAGCGCCCCGTGCGCCAGCTTATTGGCCGCCTGCTGCAAGAAAGCGGCGTGTGGCTGCTTGCCCCCGAGGACAAACGCTTTGGCCAAGACGTGCTGCTGCCCCAAGGCCCGGGTGAGGGCAAGGCCGGCCAGGTCGTGGTGGCAGAGCTGACCGAGGCCCCCGCCCTTTACGGCCAGCCCGTGGGCCAGGTGATGGAGGTGCTGGGCGAGGTGGATGACCCCGGTATGGAAATTGAGATTGCTGTGCGCAAGTTCAGCGTGCCGCATGTGTTCTCAGACGAATGCCTGGCCGCTGCTGAAGCACTGCCAGAAAAGGTCATGGCCAAAGATCGCAAAAACCGTGTGGACTTGCGCGATGTGGCCTTCGTCACCATCGACGGCGAAGATGCGCGTGACTTTGACGATGCCGTGTACTGCGAGGCTGCCAAAATTGGCCGCGCCAAGGGCTGGCGCTTGCTGGTAGCTATTGCTGATGTGAGCCACTATGTGCAAAACGGCAGCCCGATTGACGTGGATGCCTACGAGCGTGCTACCAGCGTGTACTTTCCGCGCCGTGTGATTCCCATGCTGCCTGAAAAGCTCAGCAATGGCCTGTGCTCGCTCAACCCAGGGGTGGACCGCCTGAGCCTGGTGTGCGACATGATGATTGCCGCCGACGGGCAGCTGCACGCCTACCAGTTCTACCCAGCGGTAATTAACAGCCACGCCCGCCTGACCTATACCGAGGTGGCCGCCATTCTGAGTAATACCCGTGGCCCCCAGGCTGCCGAGCGTGCCGAGCTGGTGCCCCAGTTGCTAGACCTGCACGGCGTATATACCAGCTTGCTGCAAGCGCGCCAGGCACGCGGCGCGGCGGACTTTGACACGGTAGAGACGCAAATCATCAGCGACGATGCGGGCCGTATTGAAAAAATCGTACCGCGCCAGCGCACCAGCGCCCACCGCTTGATTGAGGAGTGCATGCTGGCGGCCAACGTCTGCGCCGCAGACTTTGTGCAGCACCACAACCGCATGGCGCTGTTTCGGGTGCACGACCAGCCCTCGCCCGAGAAGATTGAAATCCTGCGTGCCTACCTCAAGGCTTTGGCCATTCCCGCCACCATCAGTGACCACCCCAAGACGGCGGAATTCCAAGCCATTGCTACTGCCACACACGAGCGCCCTGATGCCCTGCAGGTACACACCATGCTGTTGCGCTCCATGATGCAGGCCAAGTACACGCCAGACAACAGCGGCCACTTTGGTCTGGCTTACGAGGCTTACACCCACTTCACCAGCCCCATCCGCCGCTATCCAGACCTGCTGCTGCACCGCGTGATTAAGGCCACGCTGGCCGATAAAACCTACAAGCTGCCCGCCCTGCCCACCCCGGGCGAGGCCCAGGCCAAGCTGGCCAAGCGCCTGGCCAACCGTGTGGCCCCGCCTCAGGCCGAGAGCCCCAGCCGCACCCGCCTGGGGCAGGCGCAGTTTCAGGGCTGGGAGGCTGCTGGCCTGCACTGCAGCGCCAACGAGCGCCGCGCCGATGAGGCCAGCCGTGATGTAGAGGCC
>CAZMMM010000005.1:9913-18887 GCA_964567385.1 uncultured Comamonas sp. | reverse complement strand
CTGGCTTAAATGCAAATACATGCGCGACTACCTGGGCGAGGAGTTCACGGGCGCGGTTTCTGCCGTGACCAGTTTTGGCCTGTTCGTCACCTTAGAGAGTATGTACGTGGAGGGCTTGGTGCATATCAGCGAGCTGGGCGGGGACTACTTCCGCTTTGACGAGTTGCGCCAAGAGTTGCGCGGCGAGCGCACCGGCATACGCTACACCATTGGTACGCCTATGCGGGTGCAGGTCAGCCGCGTGGATTTGGATGCGCGGCGTATCGACTTTCGCCTGCTGACGGAGGATGACGTGGCGCTGCCCCAACGTGGCCCGGGCCGCAGCCGCGCAGCACGGCGCACGGCTGCTTTGCTGGCAGCCCCTGCACAGCAGGAAGATGATGAGGGCTTCTTCATCCCCAACAGCCCACGCCCCAGCGCGGGTAAGAAGGGCGGCAAGCCTCAGCATCCATCCAGCCAAAAAGCGGGCAAACCCAGCGCCGCAGTCACGGCAAAAAAGGCCAAACGGCGTTAGTTCTCCAGCTCAAACCTTAAAGCGCCCAGGGTGCAGCCCTTGGGTATTCACGGCGCAGGGGCGGCCAGCCAGCATATCGGCCAGTGCTTGGGCGCAGCCCGCTGCCAGGCTTAGGCCGTGGCTGCCGTGGGCCAGGTTGAGCCAAATGCCGGGGTGCTGGCTAGGCCCCAAGGCAGGCAGGCCATCAGGCAAAAAACTGCGCAGGGCGCGCCATTCCTGAATATGTGGTGAGGCCAGTTGCGCCCCACCCGGAAACCAGTCGCGCAGCAGGCCATACAGGCGCTGCAGGGTGGGCTGGTGCAGGGGGGCTTGGGCCGCAGCGCCCAGTTCGGCCCCGCCGCTCACCCGCAGCCGCTGCCCCAGGCGGGTGATGCTGACTTGCTGGCCCCAGTCCAGCACGGCAGCGCGGGGGGCGTTGAGGGCTTCGCGCACTGGGGTGGTGATGCTATAGCCAGCAATGTCCAGGCTGGGCAGTTGAATGCCTAGGCCTTGCAGCAGGTGGGTGTTGCTACCAGTGCAGAGCACGATGGCGTCATAGGGCACTTGCTGGCCTTGCACTTGCACGGCGACGGGCTGAGGGTGGATGCGCTCTACCGCTGCGCTGGTCCAGAGGCGCACATCCCGCTCAGTCAGCGCCTGGCGCAGGTGTTGGCCCCACAGGCGGCTGTTCATGCTTTGCGCGTTGGGGAAGTGCACCGCGCCAGCCAAGGGCAGGATATCGCCCAGCGCTGGCTCCAGGGTGCGCGCCACGCTGGGGCTGATGAGTACGGCCTTGTCTACCAGCTGGGGTAGGCGTTGCTGCCACTGCTGACAGGCCTGTTCGCTATCGAGCAGCAACAGGGCGCCACGGTTGCTTTCAGCCTGGGCGCGCGGGTCGCTGCTGTGCTGCCATTGCAGGCTTTGGCTATAGGCTGCCCAAGTGGCCAGTGTGGTGCTGGGGTGGCTGGCGGCGCAGGCCTTCCACTGGCGCAGCCAGCGCCAGTTGCGCGTGGTGGGCAGGCACAGGCCGCTGAGTAGAGGGGGGTTGTGCTGGCGTAGGGCATCAGCGCTGGGCAGGCTATCAGGGCTGGCCAGCGGGGCACAAACGCTGGGCGAGAGCCAGCCTGCTGGGGCAAAGCTGGCCGCCTGGGTACTGCCTGTGCTTTGCTCGTACACGGTGACGCTGTGGCCGTCCTCGGCCAAGACCAAGGCGCTGGTCAGGCCGTTGATGCCTGCGCCGATAACGGCTATTTTCATGCGCTGCCTCGGTGTGGGTAATCAGAACTGCAAAGGCTGGTGGCGCTGTGCGCCCTGCGCTAGCGCCGCTTGCAGCAAGGCCTGCTCGGCCAGAGCCGCAACGTTAAGCACGGTGCTGTCATAGCCCCCAGCCTGCCAGAGCATCAGGCCCATGGGCAGCTCGCCGGGCTGGTGGCAGGGCAAGCTGATGGCGCAGCCGTTCAGCATGTTCACCACGCTGGTGTTGCGTAGCAGCAGGGCATTGGCGGCAAAAAAGGCGCGCTCGCGTTGTTTGGCAGCCTCTGGCGTGTCGGCAGGGGTGGCAGGGGCTACAGCGGCCAGCAGTGGGGCGGTAATTGGCGTGGTGGGGCTGAGCAGAGCATCAACGCCTTGCAAGCGTTGGCGCATTTGCGCTATCCAAGCGCGGCGGCGCTCATGGGTGTGGATGTAATCGGCAGCGCTGATGCTGGCTCCACGCACAAGGCGTTTTTGCACGCGGGGGTCGTAGTCGGCGCTGCGGGTGGCTAGCAGCTGGGCATGCCAGGCGTGGCTTTCAGCAGCAATCAAGCCGCCCACGGCGTTGATTTCGGTAATGGCATGTAGCTCTGGCAGGTCTAGCCTGGTGATGCGCGCACCGGCCTTTTGCAGGACGGCCAAGCTGCGCTCAAATGCCTGGGCCACGGCGGGCTCTAGCTCATCGAGCATCCATTGCTGGGGCACGGCCAAGCGCCAGGCTGAGAGCGGCGCGCTGCTGCGGGTAATGCGGCGCTGGCTCAATACCTCATGCGCCAGTACGGCATCGCGCACGCTGCGGGTGATGGCGCAGGCGGTATCCAGGCTGGTAGAGAGGGGGACGGTTCCCTCAGTCGGAACCAGACCCGTGGTGGATTTGAAGCCCACCAAGCCATTCAAAGCCGCTGGAATGCGGATAGAGCCGCCCGTATCAGAGCCCAGGCCTATCCACGCACTGCCGCTGGCTACCGACACGCCTGCACCGGAAGAGGAGCCGCCCGGCACATAGCGCCCGCCCAGGTCTTGCCCCCACAAGCCATCTAGCCCGGCAGGCGTGGTGTAGTGGGGATTGGTGCCCACGCCCGAGAAGGCAAACTCCACCATATGGCTATGCCCAGCAATATGCGCCCCAGCTGCCCGCAGACGGGCTATGGCGGGGGCATCGGCGCTAGCGGGGGGCTGCTCGCGTAGTACGGCAGAGCCTGCGTGGGTCACCCAGCCTTGCACATCAAATAGTGCTTTGACTGAAACCGCTGCCCCCGCCAAAGGCAGGTGGGCTGCAAATGGCGCGGCTGTGCTGGGGGTGGGGGTAGCGTACAAGGTGTAAGCATGGGCGTTGGCCGCTTGCTGGCTGGCCTGGTGGCTGGCGGCCAAAGCCTGTTGGGGGGTGAGGCGGCCACTGGCCAAGGCGCCGCGCAAAGCGGTGAAGTCAAAGTACATGGCTGGTTGGTCTGTGCTAAAATCAGCAGGCTTTGCGTTTGGCGCGCTAAACCTGCATCAGGTTGAATGTGCTAAATGGGGTGTTTGCCCTGGCGCTAAAGCTATCTTCTTAAATAGCAAACCAGTTCCCATAAGGTGTTGTTGGCCCTTGCGCCACAAAATCGAACTGGATTTTAGACCCAACCTTTTGGAGTAAAAACATGTCTGTCACCATGCGTGAAATGCTGGAGGCCGGTGTCCACTTTGGCCACCAAACCCGTTTCTGGGATCCCAAGATGGCTCCCTACATCTTTGGCCAGCGCAACAAAATCCACATCATTAACTTGGAAAAAACGCTGCCCATGTTCCATGAGGCGCAAAAATTTGCCAAGCAGCTGGCCGCCAAGGGTGGCAGCATCCTGATGGTGGGCACCAAGCGCCAGGCGCGTGACTTTGTGGTGCAGGAAGCACAACGTGCTGGCGTGCCCTTTGTGGACCAGCGCTGGCTGGGCGGCATGCTGACCAACTTCAAAACCGTCAAGACCTCGATCAAGCGCCTCAAAGACATGAAGGCCCAGCAAGAAGCTGGCCTGGATGCCATGAGCAAAAAAGAACAGCTGATGTTCAGCCGCGAGCTGGCCAAGCTGGAGCGCGATATTGGCGGTATCCAGGACATGGTTGCTCTGCCTGATGCAATCTTCGTGATTGACGTGGGCTTCCACAAAATCGCCGTGACTGAAGCCAAAAAGCTGGGCATCCCTCTGATTGGCGTGGTGGATACCAACCACAACCCTGCTGGCATTGACTACGTGATTCCCGGCAACGACGACTCGGCCAAAGCCGTGGCGCTGTACACCCGTGGCCTTGCTGATGCTATCTTGGAAGGCCGCGAAGCCCGCCTGAACGAAGTGGTGCAAGCCGTCTCTGAAAGCGCTGAAGGCGACGACGAGTTTGTCGAAGTGCAGGAAGCCTCCGCCTAAGCAGGCGCTGATGGTGCAACTGCCCTGTATGCCCACCGCTCAAGCCAGTGGCTGGGCATGTAGATAGCAAAACGGGGCTGAATAAGCCCCGTTTTTGTAGCCGCAGCAAGCCGCCCCATCATTTGATGACCTGTTCATATGGGGCTAAATAAGGCCGCTGTTAGGCTGATGTTTTGAATCGCATTTTTAAAAGGAATACACAAATGGCTGCAATTACCGCAAGCATGGTAGGTGAACTGCGCGCAAAGACCGACGCGCCCATGATGGAATGCAAAAAAGCCCTGACCGAAGCTGGTGGCGATATGGCTAAAGCCGAAGAGCTGCTGCGCGTCAAGCTGGGCACCAAGGCTGGCAAGGCTGCAGCACGTATCACCGCTGAAGGCGTGGTGGCTTGCTATGTGGACGGCGGCGTGGGCGCTTTGATTGAAGTCAACAGCGAAACTGACTTCGTCTCCAAGAACGACAGCTTTATCGCCATGGCCAAGGCTGCCGCTGAGCTGGTTGCCAAAAACAACCCCGCTGATGTGGATGCACTGGGCGCTCTGGCCTACGAGCAAGACGGCTTTGGCCCCACTTTGGAAGACGTGCGCAAGGGCTTGATTGGCAAGATTGGCGAGAACATGTCTTTCCGCCGCTTCAAGCGTTTTGATGGCGCTAACCTGGCCTCTTACCTGCACGGCACCCGCATTGGTGTGGTGGTGGAGTATGAAGGCGATGCTACCGCTGCCAAGGACGTGGCCATGCACGTAGCCGCCATGCAGCCCAAAGCCCTGACTGGCGCTGAAGTGTCTGCCGAGCTGATTGAGAAAGAGCGCTCTGTGGCCGCTGCCAAGGCTGCTGAGTCTGGCAAGCCTGCTGAAATCGCTGCCAAGATGGTTGAAGGTGCTGTGAACAAGTACCTGAAAGACGTATCCTTGGTGGATCAAGTGTTTGTTAAAGCCGAAGACGGCAAGCAAACCGTGGGCGCGATGCTCAAGGCCAAGAACACCACCGTTAAGGGCTTTACCCTGTACGTGGTGGGTGAGGGCATTGAGCGCAAGGTAGATGACTTTGCCGCTGAAGTGGCCGCCCAAGTGGCCGCTGCCAAAGGCGCTTAAGTCTTTGCCCTCTAGCCACTGCGCCTATTGCTTGACAAGCCGCCACTTCTTGAACCAGGAGCTTTCACCATGACTACCGCCCCCATGCCCCAGCGAATTTTGCTCAAACTCTCGGGCGAAGCCCTGATGGGCGACGATACCTATGGCATCAACCCTGCCACCATTGAGCGCATGGTCGCTGAGGTGGCCGAGGTCACGCGTATTGGGGTGGAGGTGGCCGTGGTGATTGGCGGCGGCAACATCTTTCGTGGTGTTGCTGGTGGCACTGCCGGTATGGACCGGGCGACGGCTGACTACATGGGCATGCTGGCCACGGTGATGAATGCCCTGGCCTTGGCCGATGCCATGGGTAAGCAGGGCTTGACGGCGCGGGTGATGTCAGCCCTTGACATTCAGCAAGTCGTTGAGCCCTATGTGCGCCCTAAGGCGCTGCAATACCTGGAAGAGGGCAAGGTGGTGATTTTTGCCGCCGGTACGGGCAACCCCTTCTTTACCACTGACACGGCTGCAGCCCTGCGTGGTGCAGAGATTGGGGCGCAGGTGGTGTTTAAAGCCACCAAGGTGGACGGTGTTTATACCGCCGACCCCATGAAAGACCCTGCGGCCACGCGCTACACCCAGCTGTCTTTTGACGAGGCGATCAACCGCAACCTGGGCATCATGGATGCTACGGCGTTTGCGCTGTGCCGCGATCAAAAGCTGCCTATCCGCGTCTTCTCCATCATCAAGCCTGGTGCCCTGCTGCGCGCCGTGCGTGGTGAAGATGAGGGCACTTTGGTGTCCGCTTGAGTGACTATGAGACAAGTTTTGGCCTTCCCCCTTGTGCAGGCAATCGGGAAGGCCGTTTGCTTTTTCAGAGGTAAGCCTTATGACTATTGCTGAAATCAAAAAAAATGCCGAAGCCAAAATGGGTCAATCCATTGAGGCGCTGAAAAACCAGCTATCGCGCATCCGTACGGGCCGTGCCAGCCCCCAGCTGCTGGACACCATCCATGTGGACTATTACGGTTCTATGGTTCCGCTGTCGCAGGTGGCCAACGTCTCCTTGATTGATGCGCGCACCATCAGCGTGCAGCCCTGGGAGAAGAACATGGCGGGCAAGGTGGAAAAAGCCATTCGCGAAAGCGATTTGGGCCTGAACCCCGCGAGCCTGGGTGATTTGATTCGTGTGCCCATGCCCCCCATGAGCGAAGAGCGCCGCAAGGAAATGACCAAGCTGGCTCGCAACGAAGGTGAAAACGCCAAGGTTGCCGTGCGCAATCTGCGCCGCGATGCCAATGAAGGCGTGAAAAAACTGGTCAAAGACAAAGAAGCCTCCGAGGACGACCAAAAACGCGCTGAGGCCGACATTCAAAAAGTCACTGACAAACATATTGCCGAAATTGACACCCTGGTCGCTGCCAAAGAGCAGGACATCATGCAGGTGTAATTTTTTCAGCCTTCTTGCTATTTTTGTCTGCGCCCCTGCTTTGTCTGATTCAGCCTCTTGCCCTGTACCCCTGCATATTGCCATCATTATGGATGGCAATGGCCGCTGGGCGAAAAAACGTTTTTTGCCGCGTTTGGCGGGCCATAAAAAAGGGGTAGATGCTCTGCGCCGCTGCGTGCGCCTATGCTTGGAGCGCAAGGTGGCGGTGCTGACGGTGTTTGCGTTTTCTTCAGAAAACTGGAATCGTCCGCAGGAGGAGGTTTTTGGCCTGTTTGAGCTGCTGGCCTTGGCGCTGGCGCGGGAGGTGCCAGAGATGGCGCGCGAAGGTGTGCGCCTGCATTTTGTGGGCGAGCGCAGCAGCTTGAGCGAGCGGGTGCAAGCTGGCTTTGCTCAGGCTGAGCAAAGCACAGCGGTCAACCAGCGTCTGCAACTCAACATCTGCTTTAACTATGGCGGACGTTGGGATATGGCGCAGGCGGCGGCGAAGGTGGCGGCCAGCGGCCAGCCCCTGACTGAGGCCAATATCAGCGCCGCCTTGGCCCTGGCCCATGTGCCTGACCCCGACTTGCTGATACGCACGGGTGGGGAGTTGCGCATCAGCAACTTTTTGCTGTGGCAGGCGGCTTATAGCGAGCTGTTTTTCAGCCCCACGCTGTGGCCTGATTTTGATGCGGTGGACTTGGATGCCGCCATCACCGCATTCGCTCAGCGCGAACGCCGGTTTGGTCAGACTTCCGCCCAGGTATGCGCCCAATCTGGGCAGAACAATCCAAGGTGATGCGCCTATGTTGAAGCAGCGCGTGATCACAGCAGTGGTCTTGCTGGCAGTCTTGCTGCCAGCCTTATTCGCGAGCAATTCCCTGTTTTTCCATGCCATTGTGCTGGCGATGGTGTCCGCCGGCGCTTGGGAGTGGGGGCGTTTGAATGGTCTGGGTACATGGGCGGCGCTAGGTAGTGGCGCCTTGGGCTTGATTGCTGGCTTGCTCACCTACTTTATGGGCGGCTTGCAAGCGGATTGCCAGTTGCTGTGGCTGGTGGCTGGCTTGGCCTGGGTGGTAGCGGGTGTAGTCTTGCTGCGCCTGGGGGTGGCTGGCTGGGGCAAGCTGCCTTTTGCGCTACGTTGGCCTGTGGGCTTGCTGGCGCTGTGGGTAGCAGGGCTGGCCATGGTGCAGGCCCATGGGCGAGGTTTGAATTTTTTATTTTCCGTACTGCTGCTGGTGTGGGTGGCCGATGTGTTTGCCTACTTTGCGGGGCGTGCTTTTGGGCAGCGCTTGGTCAAGGTCAAACTGGCTCCCAGCATTAGCCCCGGCAAAAGCTGGGAGGGTGCCATTGGCGGTGCATTAGGTGTGCTGCTGATGGGCGTGGTTTGGGCGGTGCAAGAGCTGGGCCAGTCCAGCGCTGTGCCAGTAGCGGCCAGCCTCTATGCCCGTTTGCTCAGCCAAGGCTGGTGGTTGCTGCTGCTGGGCTGCTTATTCCTTACGGCCATGAGTGTGGTGGGCGATTTGGTGGAATCCCTGGTCAAACGCAGCGCGGGCATGAAAGACAGCAGCCAGCTTTTGCCCGGCCATGGCGGGGTGCTGGACCGCATTGATGCCTTGCTGCCCACGCTGCCACTGGCGATGTTGCTGGCTAACAGCCAGCAAATTTGGGTCGTTTAAATATGAAGCCCGTACAGCACATTACCGTTCTTGGAGCTACAGGCTCTATTGGTAGCAACACCTTGGACGTGCTGCGCCGTCATCCCCAGCAGTTTTCCGTATTTGCTTTAAGCGCCGCTACCCAAGTGGAGGCCCTGCTAGCGCAATGCCTGGAATTTGCGCCGCGCTACGCCGTGATGAGCAGCGCCGCCCATGCCCAGCAACTGGCGCAGCGCCTGCGTGAACACAGCAGCCCCACCCAAGTGCTGCAAGAGGCCGATGCCCTGGAGCAGATAGCCGCCCACCCCGAAGTCGATACCGTTATGGGCGCGATTGTGGGCGCGGCGGGGCTGGCTCCGTGCCTGGCCGCTGCACGGGCGGGCAAGCGCCTGCTGCTAGCGAATAAAGAGGCTTTAGTGGTGGGCGGGGCGCTGTTTATGCAGGCGGTGCAAGACAACGACTGCACCTTGATACCCATTGATAGCGAGCATTCCGCCATCTTCCAATGTCTGCCTGAAGATGCCAGCACCTGGGGGCAGCGCCTGCACAGTGTGATTTTGACCGCTTCTGGCGGCCCCTTTCGCCAGCGTGACCCGCACACGCTGGCACAGGTGACGGTGGCCGAGGCTTGCAAGCACCCCAACTTCAGCATGGGGCGCAAAATTTCTGTG
>CAZMMM010000005.1:0-9903 GCA_964567385.1 uncultured Comamonas sp. | reverse complement strand
GGCGCTAGAGGTGATTGAAGCGCGCTGGCTGTTTCATTTGCAGCCCGAGCAGATTCGCGTGGTGATTCACCCTGAGCAAATTATTCACTCTATGGTGCAGATGCAGGATAGCTCTGTGCTGGCTCAGCTGGGCACACCGGATATGCGCGTCCCCATTGCCTGTGGCCTGTCTTGGCCTGAGCGCATTACCAGCGGGGTAGCGCCGCTGGACTTTACGCAACTGGCAGGGCTGAGTTTTGAAGAGGCCGATGCCCAGCGCTTTCCCGGCCTGCATCTGTCTTGGCAAGCGCTACGTGCCCCCGAGGGCACTACCGCTATCTTGAATGCCGCCAATGAGGTGGCCGTGGCCGCCTTTTTAGAAGAGCGCCTGCGCTTTGACCGCATCCACGCCGTCAACCTCGCCACGCTGGAACAGTTGGTGCCTGATGAAAAGCCCGCCAGTGTGCCCGCTTTGATGGCATTGGATGCCCAAGCGCGGCAGGTGGCGCAAACTATGGTGCAGCGCTGGAGCCTCTAGGCTGCCTAGTGCCTGTTGTGCCCACTCATCAAGCAAGAAGGGGAGTGCCATGCTGCTGACTGTGCTGGCGTTTGTCGTAGCCCTGGGGCTGCTGATTGCCATCCATGAATATGGCCATTACCGCACGGCAGTGGCCTGCGGGGTCAAGGTGCTGCGCTTTTCTATTGGCATGGGTCGCCCCCTGCTGCGCTGGCGTAAAAAGAACTCAGACACCGAGTTTGTCATAGCCGCCCTGCCTCTGGGCGGCTATGTGCGCATGCTTGATGAGCGCGAGGCTGAAGTGCCAGAGCAGGAGCGTCACCTGGCTTTTAACAACCAGCCCTTGCGCTCTCGCGCACTGATTGTGGCGGCTGGGCCGGCGGCTAATTTGCTGCTGGCGGTGTTGCTTTACGCCTTGGTCAATTGGGTAGGCATCCAAGCGCCCAAAGCTTTGTTGGGCAGCCCCGCGCCCCAAAGCCTGGCGGCACAAGCGGGCTTGCAAGCGCAAGATTGGGTGCAGGCCGTGCAATTGCCCGATGCCGGGGGGCTGCCGCGCCCGTTGCGCTCTTTTGAGGACCTGCGCTGGGTATTGACCGAAGCGGTGGTTGATGGCCAAGACCTGTTGCTGCAAGTCAGCGACCGCCAGGGTCAGCGCCAACGCGCGGTATTGCTGCCCTTATCCAGCGTACAAGCCAGCGAGGTGGATGCCGCGCTGATGCAGCGCATTGGCATCCTCTCGCCCTGGATGCCCGCTATCGTCGGTGAGGTGCTGCCCGACTCCCCCGCTGCCGCTGCCGGCCTTTTGGCTGGTGACCAGGTATTGGCCATTGATGGCCAGCCTATGGGGGATGGGGCACAGCTCAGGGCGTTTATCCGCCAGTCCACCAGTGGCCAAAGCCAACAGTGGCGGCTAGAGCGTGCGGGCCAGTCTCTGGTGCTGGCTGTAACACCAGAAGTTATCCGCCCTGAGCAGTTGGCAGAGCAAGCGCCTTATGGCCGCATTGGCGCCATGATTGGCGCTGCGCCTGAGATGGTCACCGTGCAATATGGCCCGCTGGAGGGCTTGTTGGCGGGCGCGCAGAAAACTTGGGATATTGGGCTGCTGAGCCTCAAGATGATGGGCAAAATGCTCACTGGCCAAGCCTCGGTGAAGAATCTCAGCGGGCCGCTCACCATTGCGGACTACGCGGGCAAGTCTGCCAGCATGGGGTTGACCCAGTATCTTTTGTTCCTGGCCTTAATCAGTGTGAGTTTGGGTGTACTCAACCTCCTGCCCTTGCCCGTCTTGGATGGGGGGCACCTGATGTATTATCTGTGGGAGGCGGTCACGGGCCGTCCGGTCAGTGAGGCTTGGATGCAAGGCTTGCAGCGTATAGGCATTACAGCCTTGCTGCTGTTGATGACGCTGGCTTTGTTCAATGATCTTTCTCGCTTATTTGCCTAAACCGTAAGCAATAATTACCCTTTTGTTGGCCCATGCGTTTTTTGGGCGAACCATTGCTTTTAGAACTACATGAAACTCTCTGTTCCGCGCCGTGGCGCTCGTGCAATTGGGGCTGTTGCGGCCTTGCTCTCCGCTGCCCAGCTGGCTTGGGCTCTGGAGCCTTTTACTGTTCAAGACATCCGGGTTGAAGGCTTGCAGCGCGTAGAGGCGGGTACCGTCTTTGCCTCCATGCCCGTGCGCGTAGGAGAGCAGTACAACGATGAAAAAGGTGCCGCTGCCATTCGCTCTTTGTTTGGTCTGGGTCTGTTTAAAGACGTGCGCCTGGAGGCCAGCGGCAATGTGCTGGTGGTAGTGGTGGAAGAGCGCCCCACGATTGCCAATGTGGAATTTGTCGGCACCAAAGAGTTTGATAAAAAAGCCCTGGTGCAGTCCATGCGCGATGTGGGGTTGGCCGAAGGCCGTGCTTTTGATAAGGCGCTGGCCGATCGTGCCGAGCAGGAGCTCAAACGCCAGTACATCAGCCGCAGCCTGTACGGCGCTGAGGTGGTCACCACCGTTACGCCCATTGAGCGCAACCGCGTAAACCTGACCTTTTCAGTGGTCGAGGGTGCGCCCGCCAAGATTGATGAAATCCGCATCGTGGGTGCCAAGGCATTCAGCGAATCCACCCTGAAAAAGCAGATGGATCAAGACACCGGTAACTGGATGAGCTGGTACACCAAGTCCAACCGCTATGCGCGCAGCAAACTCAATGCTGACCTAGAGGCTTTGCGCTCTTTTTACCTGAAGCGTGGCTATATTGATTTTCGTATCGAATCCACCCAAGTGGCGATGTCGCCAGACAAGCAAAAAATCGCCTTGGTGGTCAATATCGAAGAAGGCGAGCGCTTTGTGGTTTCGAGCATCACTCTGGACGGGAATTACCTAGACAGAGAAGATGAGTTTAAATCTTTAATCAAGATTAAAGCGGGTCAGCCCTATAACGCAGAGCATGTTACCGATACCACTCAGGCATTTAGCGACCACTTCAGTAATTTTGGCTTTGCTTTTGCCCGTGTAGAGGCTGTTCCCCAAATTGATCGCCAAAATAATCGCGTAGCCATGGTGCTGCAGGCTGAACCATCACGCCGCGCCTATGTGCGCCGTATTCATATTGCCGGCAACGACCGTACCCGTGATGAGGTGATTCGACGCGAATTCCGTCAGTATGAATCTTCCTGGTATGACGGCGATAAAATCAAACTCTCACGCGACCGAGTGGATAGACTGGGCTTCTTCACTGAAGTAGATATTGACACTCAGGAAGTTCCAGGCTCTCCAGACCAGGTGGACTTGGTGATTACGGTTAAAGAAAAGCCTACAGGCTCTGTCACCTTGGGCGCTGGCTTCTCTAGCGCTGAGAAGGTTACCCTGAGCTTTGGCATCAAGCAGGAAAACGCCTTCGGCTCGGGTAACTACCTGGGGCTGGATGTGAATACCAGCAAGTACAACCGCACCATTGTGCTTAGTACGACTGATCCCTACTTCACCCAAGACGGTATTTCTAGAACCATTGATGCCTATTACCGTACCTCTCGCCCTTACTCTTACTACTATGAGGATGGCAAAGTAGGTACTGGGGATATGTATAAAATTGTCTCTAAAGGCGCTTCGGTACGTTTCGGCGTGCCCTTTAGTGAGATTGATACGGTTTATTTTGGCTTGGGCTTTGAGCAAACCACAGTCAAGGACGGTATTTACATGCCTTGGCATTACCATGAATACACGGGAACCAGCAATACGGCGATTCCTCTGACCTTGGGTTGGGGGCGTGATTCGCGTGATAGCGCTTTGGCCCCTAATTCTGGCCGCTATCAACGCCTGAATGCTGACTGGTCTGCCGGTGGTGACATGAAGTATGTCAAAGCCAACTACCAATTCCAGCAATATATCCCGCTGAACAAAACCTGGACGTTTGCCGTTAACTCTGAACTGGGCTGGGGTAAGGGATTGGGTGGTAATAAGTTCCCGCTATTCAAAAATTTTTATGCAGGTGGTTTAGGCTCTGTGCGGGGCTTTGAGCAAGGCAGCTTGGGGCCACGCGATAACTGCTTCCGTGGCGTGGATGGCGAGAAAACCTGCTCCCCTTATAGTTACTCTTACCTGGGTGGCGCCAAGTTGGCCGTGGTCAACTTTGAGCTGATTGCCCCTTTCCCAGGGGCTGGTAATGATAAAACCTTACGCTGGTTCACTTTTGTGGATGCAGGTAACGTCTATGCTGAAAAAGATCCTATCCGCGCCAAGGATTTCCGTGCATCCGCCGGTATTGGCATCAGCTGGATTTCTCCAGTAGGGCCGCTGCGTTTGGCTTGGGCCAAGCCGCTGCGCAAGAAGCCTGAGGATAGGCTGCAAAAGATTCAATTTCAAATCGGGACTTCCTTCTAATGAAACCTACTATGTATCGCACTCTTTCTACCGCTGTCTTGTTGGCAGGCCTGAGTTTTTCTGCCTATGCTGAATTTAAGGCTGGCTTTGTAAATACCGACCGCATTTTCCGTGAAGCCAATGCTGCGCAAGCCGCGCAGAATAAGCTGGAGGCAGAGTTCTCCAAACGTGAAAAAGAACTGGTTGGCTTGCGCGACAGGCTGAAAGCCAGCTCCGATAGTTTTGAGCGCGACGCGCCCACGATGGCCGAGAGCCAGCGCATCGCCAAACAGCGCGAACTGGTCGAGCTAGACCGTGATTTCCAGCGTAAAAGCCGTGAGTTTCAAGAAGACTTGGCCAACCGCAAGAATGAGGAGCTGGCCCGCGTTCTGGAGCATGCCAATAAAGTCGTTCAAGACGTGGCAGAGGCTGAAAAATACGATGTGATTTTGCAAGAGGCGGTGTACGTCAACCCCCAGCACGATATCACCGACAAGGTGATTAAAGCCTTGAACGCCAGCCTGAAGTAAACCCTTTGGCTGGGTATTGCAAAAGCAGTTTGGCATGAAGAATAGCTTGGTGCGCTTGCGCCTGACGGATATTGTTGACCGCTTGGGCGGCAGCCTGGAAGGCGCGGATAAGGCTGCTGAGGTCTGGATAGAGCGCATCGCGCCGCTTGAGACGGCTTGCGCCGCGAGCATCAGCTTTTGCAGCCATCCGCGTTACCAGGCGCAGCTTAAAAGTACCCAAGCGGCCTGTGTGGTGGTGGCCCCAGCCCTGAAAGAGGCGGCCTTGGTGCGCGGTGCTTGCATCGTGGTGCCAGACCCCTACGCCTACTTTGCCCGTTTGACCCAGCTATGGCAGGCGCAGCAGCAGCCCAGTTGGCCGGCGGGCATCCATCCTAGTGCTGTGATTCACCCCACTGCCCAAGTCCACCCCAGCGCCAGTATTGGGCCGCTGTGCGTGGTTGGGGCGAATGCCGTGGTGGGGGCTGATTCAGTGCTGCGTGCCCAGGTGCATCTAGGTGAGGGCTGCCATATCGGCCAGCGCTGCTTGCTCCACCCTGGGGTGGTGATTGGCGCTGATGGCTTTGGCTTTGCCCCCCATCAAGGCCAGTGGCTAAAAATTGCCCAGCTTGGCGCGGTGCGCATTGGTGACGATGTAGAAATTGGCGCCAACACCTGCATAGATCGTGGTGCGCTGGACGATACGCTGGTGGGTGATGGGGTGAAAATCGATAATTTGGTGCAAATTGCCCACAATGTGCAGATTGGTGCGCATACAGTGATTGCTGGCAATACCGGTATTGCAGGCAGCGCCAAAATTGGCGCACATTGCTCCATTGGTGGGGCTGCGAATATTTTGGGGCATTTAAGTATTGCCGATGGCACGCAGATTTCACCCACTTCGATGGTGACGCGCTCTATCCACAAGCCTGATTTGTACACGGGCATTTATCCGCTGCAAACCAATGCCCAGTGGGAGAAGACAGCAGCTTCGCTCAAACAGATTCACAAGATGCGCGAGCGTCTTAAACAACTGGAAAAAGCGCTTTCCGACCTGACAGAAAGTAAACAAGAACCATGATGGACATCCACGCAATCATGAAGCAACTGCCCCACCGCTACCCCTTCTTGCTGGTAGATAAAGTGGTGGAGCTAGAGCGCAATACCCGCATTCTGGCGGTCAAAAATGTGACCTTCAATGAGCCTTATTTCACAGGCCACTTCCCAGGTCGCCCTGTTATGCCGGGTGTGCTGATGCTGGAGGCCCTGGCCCAAGCAGCGGGCTTGCTGGCGTTTGATGCTATGGGCCAAGTGCCCGATGAGAACAATATCTACTACTTTGTGGGCATTGACTCGGCCCGCTTCAAGCGACCCGTAGAGCCAGGCGATCAGCTGCTGCTAGAAGCTTCCATCGACCGCGTGCGCGGAGGTATCTGGAAGTTCAAGGGCGTGGCCCGCGTTGGTGAAGAAGTGGCTTGCGAGGCCGAGCTGATGTGCACCATGCGCTACGTTGGCCCCCCTAAAGAGGCTTGAGGCGCACATGACGGCGGCATTGATTCACCCCACCGCCCTCATTGCTGAGGGAGCCAGGCTACACCCTACGGTGTCTGTGGGGGCGTACAGCAGCATTGGCGCTCATGTGGAAATTGGCGAGGGCAGCAGCGTGGCCGCGCATTGCGTGATTGAAGGCCATACCCGCATTGGCCGCAATAATCAGATTTTTCAGTTTGCCTCTTTAGGCGCAGCACCGCAGGATAAAAAATATGCGGGCGAGCCTACGCGCCTGGAAATTGGTGATTGCAACACTATCCGCGAGTTCTGCACCTTCAATACCGGCACGGTGCAGGATGAAGGCATTACCCGCTTAGGCAATGACAATTGGGTGATGGCCTATGTGCATATTGCCCATGATTGCCAAGTCGGCAACCATACCATTTTGGCAAATAATGCCACTTTGGCCGGTCATGTTCATGTGGGCGATTGGGTGATATTGGGTGGCTTGACCGGCGTGCATCAATTTACCCATATTGGGGCCCACGCTATGGCGGGTTTTGCCAGCCATATCTCGCAGGATGTGCCGCCTTTTATGATGGTGGATGGCAACCCTCTGGCAGTGCGCGGCTTTAATGCTGAGGGGCTGCGCCGCCGTGGCTTTTCCGCCGAGCGTATTGCCGCCGTGAAGGCCATGCACCGCCTGCTCTACCGCCAGGGGCTAACTCTGCAAGCCGCTGTGGATGGCCTGCCTGCCTTGGTGCAGGACATGCCTGAGGCGGCAGAGGATATTGCCCTGATGCAGCGTTTCCTGACCGCCTCCACTCGCGGCATAGCGCGCTGATTGACGGATAGAGAGAGGCAGTAACCATGCGGATTGCCATGGTGGCCGGTGAGGCCTCGGGAGATTTGCTCTCTAGTTTGCTACTAGAGGGCTTGCAGCAGCGCCATCCCCAGCTTTCGGCCTTTGGCATTGGCGGCGCGGCGATGCAGGCGCGTGGTTTTGATGCTTGGTATGACAGCGAGCGCCTGGCCGTGCATGGCTATAGCCTGGAAGTGCTAATGCGCCTGCGCGATATTTTGGGTATCCGCAAAGCCTTGCGCCAGCGCCTGTTGCAGGCCAGTGAGCAGCAGCGCCCGCAGGTGTTTGTCGGCGTGGATGCGCCCGACTTCAACCTGGCGCTGGAGCGTGATTTACGCTCTGGTGGTATCAAGACCGTGCATTTTGTCTGCCCCTCGATTTGGGCTTGGCGGCCAGAGCGGGTGCATAAAATCCGCGCCGCTGCTGACCATGTGCTCTGCCTATTCCCGTTTGAGCCAGATTTGCTGGCCGAGCACGGCATTAGCGCCAGCTATGTCGGCCACCCCTTGGCACAGCGTATTCCCATGCAGCCCGACCAAGCCGCTGCCCGTCAGCAACTGGGCTTGCCGCCAGAGCCAGATACCCCCGTGTTGGCGCTTTTACCCGGTAGCCGCCGCGCAGAGGTGCAATACCTCGCCGAGACTTTTTTAGATACCGCTGCCCTGTTGCAACAACGTCTGCCCAAATTGCAAGTGCTGCTGCCCGCTGTACCCGCCCTGCACGACAAGCTGGCTGCCTTGTTGCAAAGCAAGGGGCTGGCCGGGCGCATTAAGCTATTGCGCGGCCAGTCGCATCAGGCGCTGGCGGCTTGTAATTGCACCTTGATTGCCAGCGGAACCGCCACCTTGGAAGCCGCCCTGTTCAAGCGCCCGATGGTGATTGCCTACCGTATGCACCCCATTAGCTGGCGTTTGATGCGTCGAAAGCAGCTTCAACCCTGGGTGGGGTTGCCCAATATTTTGTGCTGTGACTTTGTAGTGCCCGAACTGCTGCAAGCGCAAGCCACCCCCCCGCAACTGGCCGATGCCGTGCAAACCTGGCTAGAGCCGCAGTCTGCCCCCCAAGTGGCGGCGGTGCAGCAGCGCTTTAGCGATTTGCACCAATTACTGCTGCGTGATACTTCGGATTTAGCCGCCCATGCGATTGAGAAACTGCTCCATGCCTGAGCAAGCCGCTCTGCCTTGGCACAACTGCGCAGGAGGCGTATTGCTGGCCGGTGTAGATGAGGCCGGGCGCGGCCCTTTGGCGGGGCCGGTGGTGGCAGCGGCGGTGATATTGGATGAGTTGCAGCCCATCAACGGCTTGACGGATTCCAAAAAACTCACCGCCAAGCGCCGCGAAGCCTTGTTTGACGAAATCCGCGCCAAAGCCCTGTGCTTTTGCATTGCCGAGGCCAGTGTGCAGGAAATTGACCGCCTCAATATTCTGCAAGCGACCATGCTGGCGATGCAGCGGGCAGTGCAGGGGCTGCGCCTTAAACCTGCGCTGGTGCAGGTCGATGGCAATCGCCTACCGCGTTTGGATGTCGCCGCCGAAGCCTTGGTGAAGGGTGATTTACTGGTTCCGGCGATTTCTGCCGCATCGATTTTGGCCAAGGTGACACGCGACCGCTGGTGTGAGGAACTACACGCCCAATACCCCGATTACGGCTTTGCCCAGCACAAGGGCTATGGCACGGCGGCGCATCTGGCGGCTTTGCAGCGCTATGGCGCAATACATGCTCACAGGCGCAGCTTTGCCCCGGTGGCACGTACCTTGGCAGAGAGTTTGCACGCATGAAAATTCTGGAAATCAGCTCCCGCGATAACGGTTTTGTTAAAGAGCTACGCCGCCTGGCACGCGAAGCCAGCGCCTACCGCCGCTTAGGCCATATCTGGCTGGAGGGCGACCATTTATGCCGCGCTGCCCTAGCGCGTGGCTACCGGCCTGCTACGGCAGTGGTGGCCGCCTCTTTTATGGCAGAAGTGCCGCAGGAATGGTTGGCTCCAGCGGCCAAGGTGGTGGTGCTGCCCGATGGGCTGTTTGCCGATATCAGCAGCTTGGAATCGCCCGCCCGCATTGGCTATGTGCTGCCCTGGCAGGGCGCAGGGCAGGCTGGGCTGGCAGAGCAGTTGCAGCCGGGCTTGCCGACTCTGGTGCTCGATAGGGTGCAGGATGCGGGCAACGTTGGCTCTATGCTGCGCAGTGCCAGCGCTTTTGGCTTTGTGCAGGTGCTGGCGCTCAAAGGTACAGCGGCGCTGTGGAGCCAGAAAGTGCTGCGTGCCGGTATGGGGGCACATTTTGGTTTGGCGCTGGTGGAAGGCGCTCAGGCGGCGGATATTGCCCTGCTGCAACTGCCGCTGCTGGCCACCAGCTCGCACCAGGGGGCGTTTATCCATCAAGCCCAACTGCCCTGGCCATGCGCTTGGGCGATGGGGCATGAAGGGCGCGGCGCAGCAGAAGAAGTGGCCGCCATGGCCAGCCAATGGCTGCGCATTGCCCAGCCCGGCGGCGAGGAGTCCCTGAACGTGGCTGCTGCTGCGGCTATTTGTCTGCACGCCAGTAGTTTGCAAGCCTTAAAAGATATGGGGTAATCCCTAGGAGCAAGCAATTTCTTCGCGCCAAGCGTAGATATAATGAGCGGCTTTCAGCGATCTTTATTTACGCCTAGCGTCGTTTTTTGGCTACTTCTGCTGCAAGCTGCCGCACAACCACTCTAGGT
>CAZMMM010000004.1:11876-20944 GCA_964567385.1 uncultured Comamonas sp. | reverse complement strand
GATGTGGCGGTAGGTGCCCAGCACGATATTGTTGGCCGCCAATGAATCGGCAGTCACAAAAAAGCCCAGGTTGCGCTTGACGATGCGGCGCTCGTCTTCGGTCAGGCCGTTGGGGTCTTTCCACAGGGCGATGTCGCGGTTCATGTTGATTTCCTGCGGCATCCAGTGGTTGGCGCAGGTGGCGAGGTATTTTTCCCAGGCCCATTTGTATTTGAAGGGCACGAGCTGGTTGACATCGGTCTTGGCGTTGATGATGCGCTTGTCAGCAGCATTGACGCGCAGATGGCTGCCAGCGGGAGCGGTGGCTGGGTTGGTGCTAGCGGGGGTGGCGGTGGCAACATCATCATCAAAAGACAGCATGGGGTACTCCTGTGGTGTAAATGGGGGAGGGGGAGCCAGTGGTCACTGGCTCCAAAGGTGAGGGGGGACTTACTGGCAGGCTTCGCAGCCAGGGTCGTCAATGGCGCAGAACTTCACATCGGTAGCGGGCAGGGCGGCGCTGCTGCTGGCTGCCGAGGCGGCGGCCTTCTCCAATGCCTGGCTGGTGGCCAGCCCGGCGGGCGAGACGGCGTTGAGCACGCGGCTTTGCACGGTGGATTTCTCTACGCTGGTGGCGCTGGTGGAGCGCAGGTAGTAGGTGGTTTTAAGGCCGCGCAGCCAGGCGAGTTTGTAGGTTTCGTCCAGTTTTTTGCCGGATACGCCTGCCATGTAGATGTTCAGGCTTTGTGCCTGGTCAATCCACTTTTGGCGGCGGGCGGCGGCTTCTACCAGCCAGGTCGGCTCCACCTCAAAGGCGGTGGCGTAGAGCTGCTGCAAATCAGCGGGCACACGGTCAATGGCGCGTAGCGAGCCGTCGAAGTGCTTCAAATCCATGACCATCACATCGTCCCAGAGGTCGAGTTTTTTCAGGTCACGCACCAGGTATTGGTTGATGACGGTGAACTCGCCCGAGAGGTTGGACTTGACCGAGAGGTTGCCAAACGACGGTTCAATGGACGCATCCACGCCGACGATGTTGCTGATGGTGGCGGTGGGCGCAATGGCTACGCAGTTGGAGTTGCGCATGCCGTCCTGGGCGATTTTTTGGCGCAGGGCATCCCAGTCCAGGCGCTGGCTGCGGTCGGCTTCCACATAGCCGCCGCGCTCTTGCGCCAGCAGGTTCAGCGAGTCCAGCGGCAAGATGCCCTGGTCCCACAGCGAGCCTTTGAAGCTGGAGTAGCTGCCGCGCTCTTTGGCCAGCTCACTTGATGCCCAGTAAGCGTAGTAGCAAATCGCTTCCATGCTGGTGTCGGCAAACTCCACGGCCTCTTGGCTGGCGTAGGGCAGGCGCATTTGGTAGAGCGCGTCTTGAAAGCCCATCAAGCCCAGCCCCACGGGGCGGTGGCGCATATTGGCAGCGCGGGCTTTATCTACGGCGTAGTAGTTGATGTCAATCACGTTATCCAGCATCCGCATGGCGGTGGTGATGGTTTTGCGCAGCTTGGCCAGGTTGAGCTGGCCGTTTTCAATGTGCTGCGCCAGGTTGACTGAGCCAAGGTTGCAGACGGCGGTTTCTTCCTCGCTGGTGTTCAGGGTGATTTCTGTACACAGGTTGGAGCTATGCACCACGCCCACATGCTGCTGCGGGCTGCGGATGTTGCAAGGGTCTTTGAAGGTAATCCAGGGGTGGCCCGTCTCAAACAGCATGGACAGCATCTTGCGCCACAAATCAACGGCGGGCACGCGCTTGTGCAGCTTGATGTGCCCGGCATCGGCCTGGGCTTCGTAGGCGGTATAGGCTTTTTCAAAGGCTTTGCCGTAGAGGTCGTGCAGGTCGGGCACGTCGCTGGGGGAGAACAGTGTCCACTGGCCTTTTTCCATCACGCGCTGCATGAACAGGTCGGGAATCCAGTTGGCGGTGTTCATGTCGTGGGTGCGGCGGCGGTCGTCGCCGGTGTTTTTGCGCAGCTCCAGGAACTCTTCAATGTCTAAGTGCCAGCTTTCCAGATAGGCGCAGACTGCGCCCTTGCGTTTGCCGCCCTGGTTGACCGCTACCGCCGTGTCGTTCACCACTTTCAGGAAGGGCACCACGCCTTGCGATTCGCCATTCGTACCCTTGATGCGTGCGCCCAGGGCGCGCACCCGCGTCCAGTCGTTGCCCAAGCCGCCAGCGTATTTGGAGAGCAGGGCGTTTTCCTTAATCGCGTCGTAAATGCCCTCCAGATGGTCGGGCACGGTAGTCAGGTAGCAGCTCGATAGTTGGGAGCGCAGCGTGCCGCTGTTAAACAGCGTGGGCGTGCTGCTCATAAAGTCAAAGGAGGACAGCAGCTCGTAGAACTCAATGGCGCGGGCGTTGCGGTCTTCTTCATTGAGCGCCAGCCCCATCGCCACGCGCATGAAGAACACCTGGGGCAGCTCAATGCGCTGCTTGGCTACGTGCAGGAAGTAGCGGTCGTACAGGGTTTGCAGACCCAGGTAGTCCAGTTGCAAATCGCGCTCGGCCTTCAGGGCTGCGCCCAGGCGGGGCAGGTCAAAGTGCAGCAGCTCGGGGTTGAGTAGCTCGTGCTCCACCCCTTTTTGCACAAAGCGCGGGAAGTATTCGGCATAAGCGCCGGGCATGGCGGCAGGCTCTACGCCTTGGCCTAGCACTTCGCGCACGATGGTGTGCAGCAGCAGGCGGGCGGTGGCAAAGCTGTAGTCTGGGTCTTTCTCGATGCGGGTGCGGGCGGCCAGGATGGCGGCTTTGTACACCTCGATTAAGGGAATGCCGTCGTAGAGGTTTTTCAGGGTTTCGGTCAGGATGGGTTCGGGCTTGACCTCGGCGGCCAGGCCGGTGCAGGCGGCGCTAATCAGGCGGTGCAGGCGCTCTTGGTCCAGCACGATGCGCTGGCCGTGGTCGGTGACGTGCATTTGCGGCGCGGCGGCAGCCGCGGCAGCTTCTTCCTGGGCTTTTTTCTTGGCGGCCAGGCGCTCTTGGTGGCGTGCTTCGCGGTAGAGCACATAGGCGCGGGCAACGTCCTGGTGGCCAGCGCGCATCAGCGCCAGCTCTACGTGGTCTTGCACGTCTTCAATGTGGAAGGTGCCACCATCGGGGCGTGAGCGCAGCAGGGCGCGTACGACGCTCAGGGTGAGTTGCTCCACCGTCTCACGGGTGCTGGCCGAGGCCGCGCCCTGAGAGCCGCGCACGGCCAGAAAAGCCTTGGTCACGGCCACGGCGATTTTTTGCGGGGCGAAGGGCACCACATCACCGTTGCGGCGGATGATTTGGTGTTGCTCTAAAACAGCGGGCACAGGGCCGTCCACGGCGGCAGCATGCGCCTGGGTATGCAATGCGTTGGGCATGGTTTCCTCTAGCAGATGGGGGGAGCGGTTGAAATGCGGTAACGCCTTGTCAAATCAGCACAAGCTTGACGCGTTTTCACATGCTGTGCACAGGCTTATGCACAGGTTTTCAACACTATATCTATGTGTTTTTGGTGCTTAAAACACTATGGGTAGTGTAATCCAGGCGCAGCGCCACTGCTAGCCTGATGGTTAATAGCCACAGTTTTTATCGTGGTTGAGTGGGGCCGTAGAGGCAGTAAAACCTGGCGTTCAGAGGGGGGGTAGCCCTCTTTTTTAGCCTGATTTGGCGGCCCCAATACCGCAGGGCCAACGGAGGTTTTGCCAGTGTGCTTGGGGTAGCTGCTGGGCCAGTATTTGGGCCAGTTGTGGCCAGTCAAATCCAGGGCCGGGGTCTTGTTTGCGCCCTGGGGCAATATGCTCGTGGCCCGCCAGGTGCTCCAGGGGGTAGGCTTGGCTGATTTGGTGCAGTAGCCAGCCCAGGTGCTGGTATTGGGCGGGGGTGAAGCTTTGGCCTTCCAGCCCCTCCAGCTCAATACCAATCGAGTCATCATTGCAATTACTGCGCCCGCGCCAGTGCGAGGCTCCGGCATGCCAGGCCCGCGCATCAGCGCTGACGAACTGCCAAATCTGCCCCTCGCGGGTGATGAAGAAGTGGGCTGACACTTCCAAGTTGCGAATGCTGTTGAAGTAGGGGTGGGCATCCCAATCCAACTGGTTGGTGAACAACTGTTGCACGCAGCCCGTGCCATATTCGCCCGGCGGCAGGCTGATGGAGTGCAGCACGACCAAGTCAATGCAGGCCGCCTGCGGGCGCGGGCCAAAGTTGGGCGAGGGTAGATGCTCGACCCCTGGGGCGTGTAGCCAGCCTTTTTGCCAGTGTTGGGGCATAGCCTGCGCCTTACTCATGTGGAGTGGCTGGGGTGGCCGTAATGTGCAGGCGCTGGAGGCGGTACTGCATTTGACGCAGATTCAGCCCCAAAGAGGCCGCTGCTGCCGCAGCGTCATTGTCATGGGCTTGCAGGGCCTGTGAAAGGATGTGGCGCTCTTGCAGGTCTAGCCAGACATGCAGGGGCTGAGTGGGGACTGAAGCGGCCGGTGCCGCAGCCGTAGCCGCTGGCGCAGCAGGCGGGGGCTGGTGCGCGGCGGTATCAGTCGGTACAGGCGCAGCCGCCTCTGCTCCAGCTTCGCCAGTGGGCAGGCCATCCAGGCCTAGGGCCATATAGCGGTGCAGCAGGTTTTCCAGCTCACGCACATTGCCGCGCAGGGGCAGGCGCTGTAGCCGCTCTAGCAGGGCGGTATCAGGCGATGGGGGGGGCTGACCTGGCCCGGCCATGTGGCTAAGCAGGCGCTGGCAGAGCAGGGGCAGGTCATCACGGCGCTCGCGCAGGGGCGGGAGCTGCACGTCAATCACATTCAGGCGGTAGTACAAGTCCTGGCGAAAGCGCCCGTTTTGCACTTCGTTGGCCAAGTTGCGGTGGGTAGCGCTGATGATGCGTACATCCACTAGCTCTTCCTGGGTAGCGCCCAGCGGGCGCACGCTGCGCTCTTGGATGGCGCGCAGCAGCTTGGCCTGCATGGCCAGGGGGAGCTCGCCCAGCTCATCCAGAAACAGCGTGCCGCCATCTGCCGCCTGAAAAAAGCCCTGGCGGTCAGCAGTTGCACCGGTGTAAGCCCCTTTGCGCGCGCCGAAGAATTCGGCTTCCAGCAAATGCTCGGGGATGGCGCCGCAGTTGACCGCCACCATGGGCCCCTGGGCGCGGTGGCTGCAAGCATGCAGGGCGCGCGCTACCAGCTCTTTGCCGGTGCCTGATTCACCATAAATCAGCACTGGGGCCATGCTGGGCGCGACTTTTTGAATGCGGGCGCGTACCTGTTGCATGGCCGCAGATTGGCCCGCCAAACGTGCCAGGGCCTGGGCAGCGCTGGTAGCGCAGGAGGTATCGGGTTCGGGCTCGGTCGGGGGGGCTTGGGGGGCGGCCTTGGGCTGTTCACTGAGGAGGGCTTTGCCACGCAGGGCGGAGGCGACGACCTGGCGAAACTGCTTGAGGTCCACGGGCTTGGTCAGGTAGTCAAAAGCGCCATAGCGCAGGGCCTCCACCGCGCTTTCCGTTGAGCCGTAGGCGGTGATGACGATGCTGCGCTCAGTGCGCTGCTGCTGGTGTAGCTCGTGCAGCAGCTCCATGCCCAGGCCGTCGGGCAGGCGCATGTCGGTGATTAAGACATCAAACTGCTGGGCTTGGAGGCTGGCGCGCGCCTCTGCCAGGTCTTGGGCGGTGCTGATTTGGTAGCCCTCGCGCAGCAAGGTGAGCTCGTAGAGGGTGCGCAGGTCAGGCTCGTCATCGACGACCAGGATGCGGTAGGGGGCGTGGGGAGTGGAGGAAGTCGTCATGCAAGAGCAGCTTGCGCTGAAGAGGGCGCAAAGTACACGTTAAAACCATTGCCAGCGGCCAAGTGTAGCGATGGGTGGGGGAGCTGGCTCAAGTGCCCGGGTGTGCCGCGCTGGTAGCCGATGCTGGCGCCATGGCGCTCGCACAGCTCGCGGCAAATAAACAGACCCAGCCCGCTGGAGCGGCTTTGGGAGGAGAAAAACGGCTCGAACAAATGGGCTTGTACGGTGGCTTCAATCTCTGGCCCTTGGCTCCAGACTTGCAGCCAAGCCTGGCCATCCAGGCTGCGCCCTGAGAGCAGTTGCAGCCGCTGCGGGCTATCGCCTTGGCAGTGGCGCAGGGCGTTGTCCAGCAGGTTGACCACAATGCGGCGTAAATGTTCGCCCTCAAAGGGTACGCTGCCCGGGCAACTGAGCTGTATTTGGCCCAGGCGCCCTAGGGGCTGCTGCGCTTGCCAGTCTTGCCAGATTTGCAGCAGGGCGGCATCTAGCTCTAGTGGCGGAGCTGGCGGGTGCTGGGCCTGTTGCTGGACGCGGGCAATGTCCAGCACATCTTCCACAGTGTTGGCTAGGCGCTGGGCATTGTCTGCCACCATTTTGGCCAAGCGCTGCTGGGTGGCATCTTGCAAATCTTCTTGCAGCAGGGCGTTGGCCTGGGTGATGGCGGCCAAGGGATTGCGAATTTCATGGGCCACAGCGGCTGAGATGCGCCCCATGGCGGCCATTTTCTCGGTGCGCAGGCGTGCTTCTAACTCCCGCAGGTCTTCCAGAAAGACGAGGCAGATGGCCGCAGGGGCGCTGGGCTGCTGCTCCTCAGCTACAAAGGGGTGCTCGCTGCCGGGCAGGCCATCGTCCAGGCTCCATTGGCTCAGCCATACCCGTACATACAGGCCTACAGGGGGCTTGCCGGGGGGCTGAAGCAGCAGGCTTTCAGACAGGCCTTGCCGGTCTTGCAGGCAGCGCTTGAGTAAATCGCACAAAGGCTCCCACAGTGGCTGGGCATGCAAGTGGGTGGGAGCGGGGCCACTGATCTGGCAGCCCAATAGTTCAAGGGCAGCGGGGTTGGTTTGGTGGATTTTCAAGTCCCGCCCATCCACCACCAGCACCCCTTCCGACAGCTGGGTGATGATGAGGCTATTGATTTGTGCCTGCGTTTGCGCCAAGCGGTGGTTTTTGCGCGCCAAATGCTCTTGCCAGGCCAGGCGGTGGGCCAGGTGATGGGTGAGCCAGGCAATCACAAAATAGCCTAGGCACACCATGGCCGCCTGCACAATGCTATCCACCCCGCCAGGCAAGCCGTACCACACCGCCAGGCTATGCCCGCCCAGCAGTAGCAAGGTGATGATGGCTGTGGTGGCCCAGGCCATGCGCAAGCTGCCCAGGCAAGCGGCTGTCAGCACAGGCAGCGCCAAAAGGGGGGAGAAGTGCAAAGTGCTGCTGCCAGGCTGCAAGAGCTGTAGCAGCTGAATCAGGCAGATAGCGGCTACCTCGCCCGCCAAAATGAAAAGCCAGGGCAGGCCCCAAGGCTGTTTGGGCGGGGTGTGGCGCAGCACCACCCAGTTGATAACGGCGACTAACAAATAGCCATAACCCACTAACAGGCTCAGGGTGGCGTAAGAACTACCTGTTTGCGGGCGCTGCGGGTTAATTTGCACCATGGCCAGCAGCAGAGCCACCAAGACCAGGGCCGTGACCATGCGGCCTACGCTAAAGGCCCGCCACAGGCGGCGCGCCATAGAAAGGGGAAGGGCGGTGACGGGCATAACAACAAGCCGCGCAGGGCGGGCTTACCCCCCCTTGGGGCCTGGCCCTAGCTGGGCATGGGCGCTGCAGCAATAGGGCTGGCCCTGGGCCAAAACAGCGTCGCCTTGGGGCAGGTGCAGGCCGCAATGGGCACAGCGCAGCATGAGGGCTTGGGGCGCGGGTGGGGCAGCAGCGTGGCGGCCAGGTTGGGCGCGGCGCTGCTTGCCACGCCACAGGCTATAGGCCAAGCCCAGCACCAGCGCCATGAGCAGCCACTTGGCAATCATGCGCTGCGCTCCAGCAGCACCTCCAGCACGAAGCGGGAGCCGGCATAGGCCAATAGCAGCAGGCCTGCACCGGCATACACCATGCGAATTGCCCGCCCACCGCGCCAGCCAAAGCGGGCGCGGCCCAGCAGCAGCACGGCAAATACCAACCAAGCCAGTACCGACAGCACAGTTTTATGGTCCCAACGCCAGGCGTGGCCGTACAAGGCTTCGCCAAACAGCCAGCCCACCAACAGGGTGGCCGTTAGCAGGGCAAAGCCCACTTGTACGCAGCGGAACATGATGCGCTCCAGCGTCAGCAGGGGTACGCCAGCCTGCGCCTGGCTGGCGCGGCGCATGCGCCGCTCGGCACGGGTCATCAGGCCAGCGTGTACCACGGCAGCGGCAAACATGCCGTAGGAGGCCACACCCAGCGCCAGGTGCAGCGGCATCCAGGCGGAGTATTGATGGCTTAAAGGCTTGCCCGGAAAAAACAGCGCCAGCAGCACCGTAGCCGCGCACAGGGCAGAGAGCACCCCCGCCGCCCGCATACGTGGGTAGAGGCGCTGCTCAATGATGTACATCCCCAGCATCAGCCAGGCAGAAATAGACAGCGCAGGCGCAAAGCCAAAGCGTGCCGGCCCCGACAACATGCCCACCACCATAGCCAGCAAATGCAGCGCCCAGGCGGCATACAGGCTTTGGCGGGCATGGGGGGGGGACCAGCGCTGGGTAGCCAGGGCTGGCAGGGTATAGGCCAGCAAACTGGCCAGCGAGGCCAGCAGCGACCACAAGGGAATGTGCAGGAAAAAGTCGGGCTGAGAGGGCATAGCCCGCCATCATATCGCCGCAGCCCAGAGCAGGCAGGGGGCCGCAGATTGCCCAGCGGGTAGAATTTGGCACTTTGGCTGGCCTTTGGGGCTGGCGCTTTTTTTTGGGGTTGTGCTCAGATGGCTTCTGCTCTTACCGACAAACTTTCTCGCCTGGTCAAGGAAATGCGTGGCCAGGCGCGTATTACCGAGTCCAACGTGCAGGACATGCTGCGCGAAGTGCGCATGGCCTTGCTGGAAGCGGACGTGGCCCTGCCCGTGGTGCGTGAATTTATCGCCCGCGTCAAAGAAAAAGCCTTGGGTCAGGAAGTGCTAGGCAGCCTGCAACCCGGCCAGGCGCTGGTGGGCATCGTCAACGCCGAGCTGGCCGCCACCATGGGCGAAGGCGTGGCCGACATCAACCTGGCCGCCCAGCCGCCCGCCGTGATTTTGATGAGCGGCCTGCAAGGCGCGGGTAAAACCACCACCACCGCCAAGCTGGCCAAGCACCTGATTGAAAAGCGCAAGAAAAAAGTGCTC
>CAZMMM010000004.1:9057-11866 GCA_964567385.1 uncultured Comamonas sp. | reverse complement strand
CCGTCCAGCGGCGATTGAACAGCTCAAAACCGTCACCAAACAGGCGGGTGCAGAGTGGTTTGCCAGCACCCCCGACCAAAAACCCCAAGACATTGCCCGCGCCGCGCTGGACTACGCCAAAAAGCATTACTTTGACGTGCTGCTAGTCGATACCGCTGGCCGCCTGGCCATTGATGAGCTGCTGATGCAGGAGATTCAAGAGCTGCACGCCATTTTGAATCCGGTCGAAACCCTGTTCGTCGTCGATGCCATGCAGGGGCAGGACGCGGTGAATACCGCCAAAGCCTTTAAGGAAGCGCTGCCGCTCACCGGCATCATCCTCACCAAAATGGACGGTGACTCTCGCGGCGGTGCGGCGCTATCGGTACGCGCTATTACCGGTGCACCCATCAAGTTTGCCGGTGTCAGCGAAAAAATTGACGGCCTGGAAGTCTTCGATGCCGAGCGCCACGCCCAGCGCGTACTGGGCATGGGCGACATCGTGGCGCTGGTTGAGCAGGTCACGCAGAACGTGGACATGGAAGCGGCGCAAAAGCTGGCCGAAAAAGTCAAAAGCGGCGATGGCTTTGACCTCAACGACTTCCTGGCGCAGTTGCAGCAAATGAAGCAAATGGGCGGCCTATCCAGCCTGATGGACAAGCTACCCACCGAACTGGCCGGTAAAGCCGGGGCGATGGATATGGACAAGGCGGAAAAAGATATCCGCCGCAAGGAGGGCATCATTTGCTCCATGACCGCGAAAGAGCGCCGCCAGCCCGCCATCATCAAAGCCACACGCAAAAAACGCATTGCCGACGGCGCGGGCGTTCAGGTGCAAGAGGTCAATCGCCTGCTCAAAGAGTTTGACCAGATGCAGGGCATGATGAAAAAAATGAAGGGCGGCGGCATGATGAAAATGCTCAAACGCATGGGCGGCATGAAGGGCATGCAAGGCCTGATGGGGGGCATGGGCGGCGGCATGCCCAAGCTGCCGTTTTAATGTCAATCTACCGCCACCGCTGGTGGCGGTATTTACAGCACATTGCGCAAAAAAGCCTGGGTACGCACCTGCTTGGGGGCGGCAAAGAATTCTGCCGCTGGGGCCTGCTCCACAATCTCGCCGCCATCCATAAAGACCACGCGGTGCGCTACATCGCGGGCAAAGCCCATTTCATGAGTGACGACCAGCATCGTCATATGCTCTTGCGCCAGGGCGCGCATGGTGCGTAGCACCTCGCCTGTCAGCTCTGGGTCCAGGGCGGATGTTGGCTCGTCAAACAGCATGATTTCTGGCTCCATTGCCAGGGCGCGGGCAATGGCTACGCGCTGCTTTTGCCCGCCGGACAAGCGCCCAGGGAATACATCACGCTTGGCCAGCAGGCCTACCTTGTCTAGCAGCGCCTCTGCCTGGGGCTGGATGGTGGCGCGGGGCATTTTCTTCACCAGCATGGGGGCGGCCATGATGTTGTCCAGCACCGTCAAATGCGGAAACAGGTTGAAGGATTGAAACACCATGCCCATCTTGCGTCCCAAGCGGCGAATTTGCGCTTCAGGCGCATAGTGGGCGCGGCCAGCAGCATCGTTTTGCACCAGGCATTCGCCCTGAAGGTGGATGCTGCCGCTGTCGATGGTTTCCAGGTGGTTCATGCAGCGCAAAAAGGTGCTTTTGCCCGAGCCGGATGGCCCGATGATGGCCACCACCTCGCCACGCGCCAGCTCTAGCGAGATGCCGCGCAGCACCTCGGTGTCGCCAAAGCGTTTGTGAATGTTTTGGGCGCAGAGCATGGCCGACGGCGCAGCGGCGGCAGCGGTCTTAGTCGGCATAGCGGGCATGGCGTTGCTCCAGATAGCGGAAAACCCAGGTCAGCAGCAGCGTCATCCCCAGGTAAAAAATAGCGGCCACGATGAAGGGGGTAAAGCTGAAGTCGCGCTGCACCATGCCACGGGCCACACGCAGCAGGTCGTTCAGGGCCAGTACGTAAATCAGGCTGGTGTCCTTGACCAGGGTGATAGTCTCGTTGCTCACGGGCGGCAGAATGCGCCCCCACATCTGCGGCAAGATGATGCGCCGCATAGTCTGGCCATAAGAGAGGCCTAGCACCTTGGCCCCCTCGTACTGCCCACGGTCTATGGACTGAATGCCAGCGCGGAAAATTTCCGCAAAATAGGCCGCGTAGTTCAGCGCAAAAGCCACCACGGCAGAGGGAAAGTCCGGCAGCCTGACCCCTATGACTGGCACAAAGGGCAGGGCGAAGTACACGAACAGCAGCTGCAGCATCAAGGGTGTGCCACGCATCAGCCAGATATAGCTGCCCACCAAGGCGCTAACACCGCGAAAGCGCGATAAGCGCAGCAATGCCAGTGCCAGCCCCAAAGGGATGGACAGCAGCATGGTGATGGCAAACAGCTTGAGCGTGACTTGCGCCCCAGCCCACATAGGGCCGAGCAGCGAGAGGGCGTATTCCATAGGCTAGGCAGGGGTGGCGCTACGGCGGCGGGTTTACTTGATGATGTCCTTGCCAAACCACTGCTGGGCAATCTGCGCGGCAGTGCCGTCCTGCTTCATGGCGTTGAGCGTGGCTTCCAGCTTTTCCAGCAGCTCGCCCTCTTCCTTGCGCAGGCCTACGCCGTATTCTTCTGTGCCAAAGTGCTCGTCCAGCACAGCGTAGTCATTGGGTTTTTTGGCTACGTAGTAGCGGCCTACGACCTCATCGACCACCACGGCATCCAGGCGGCCTGTGGTCAAGTCCATCAGCGCAGCTACGTTGTCGCCAAAGGTTTTCAGCTCTTGGAAGCTATTGAACACAGCCTCTTCTTTTTTGATGGCATC
>CAZMMM010000004.1:0-9047 GCA_964567385.1 uncultured Comamonas sp. | reverse complement strand
GGCATCCACGGCGCTGGAGCCTTCCTGTGCGCCCACGGTCTTGCCAGCCAGATCAGCCTTGGTCTGGATAGAAGTTTGAGCGGCCACCACGATGATTTGGTGGTTCTCCATATAGGGTGCGGTAAAGGCAATGTTTTGCTTGCGCTCTTCGGTAATAGTCAGGCCGTTCCACAGCATGTCCACACGCTTGCCGGCCAGTTCGGCTTCTTTGGCGCTCCAGTCGATGGGCTTGAACTCTACTTCCAGGCCCATGCGTTGGGCGGCGGTGCGGGCCATGTCCACGTCAAAGCCTACCAGCTCATTCTTCTCGTCACGAAAGCCCATGGGGGGGAAGTTGTCATCCAGACCCACCACGATTTTGGTCAGTGCAGCGGGGGCGGGCGTGGGTGCAGGGGCGGTGCTGCTGCTGGTGGCAGCAGGCTCAGATTTGCCACAGGCGGCCAGCAACAGGGACAGGGCCGCAGTGGCCAATAAAGAACGCTTATTCATGCTTCACTCCAAACAAGAGACCAAAAAATAACCAAGACGGCGGGCTTTTTCGCCAGCAAACCCGCGATTGTCGCATTGACCCAGCGGTGGCGGACAAGCGCAGAGCATCAGACCCGTATATTGCTAGGGCGGTTGTGCTGAACAGGGCGCTTTTTTTGGGTGTAATAGCTGCCTATGCCAAGCAAGCCCTCTGCCCCAGACACCGCCAGCTACCGCCCTGCACCAGAGGCGGATAAACCCTCTATGGTGGGTCGCCACCCCTGCCCGGAATGTGGCGGTAATTTGGAATGGAACCCCAAGGCGCAAAGCCTGCGCTGCCCCTATTGCGGCACGACTGTGCCGTGGAGCGAATCCAGTGCGCCCGAGCTGGGGCAGGACATCATTGAGCATGACCTGCTCCAAGCCCTGCAAAACCCCAAAACAGGCCGTGGCTGGCTTCAGCAAGCAGACACACCGGTCTATGAGGTGCAATGCCAAAACTGCCGTGCCATCTCAGTGTTTGACCAAAAGCGCACCGCCCAGCGCTGTGATTTTTGCGGCTCGCCGGCCATCGTGGCGCACGAGGATGGGGGCGATGCCATCACGCCTGAAAGCCTGCTGCCCTTCAAAATCAGCGATGGTCAAATCCGCGACCGCATTCGCAAGTGGTATGGCAGCCGCTGGTTTGCGCCCAATCGCTTCAAATCTGCCGCTCTGACCGATACCTTGCACGGCATCTACCTGCCCTATTGGACGTTTGATGCCCACGCCAGCGCCCAGTGGCAGGCCGAGGCGGGCTACCACTACTACACCAGCGAAAGCTACCGCGATAGCAACGGCAACACCCAGACTCGCCAGGTGCAGCACACCCGGTGGGAGGCGGCCAGCGGTAGCCTGCAGCATTTCTTTGATGACGTGTTAGTGCCTGGCACGGTGGGTGTGCATAGCAAGCTGCTGCGCGCCATAGAGCCCTTTCCCACCACCACTGACCTCAAACCCTATGCCCCTGAATTTGTACGTGGCTGGACGGTGGAGCGCTACCAAATCGACCTGGGCCGCGCCGCCAAGACCAATGAGGCCGATATGGATGCCAGCCTGCGCGAGCTGTGTATTCGCCAAATCCCCGGCGACACCTGGCGCAACCTCTCTATGCAGCGCCAATACCAGGGGCGCACCTTCAAGCATGTGCTGGTTCCGGTCTGGCTGGTGGGCTATACCTATGGGCGTACCACCTACCAAATCGTTGCCAACGGCTATACCGGCCAGATTGCAGGCGAGCGGCCTTATAGCTGGGTGAAGATTTTCTTTGCCGTGCTGGCGGGCTTGGTGGTGCTGGGGCTGGTGCTCTTGGCGGCGCAGAATACTTAGTGTTATGACTACTACCCCAAGCAAGAATCGTTTTATTTATGGCCTGTTGGCCGCCGCCGTAATTGCTGCTGGCGGCGTGGGCCTGCTGTGGCAACAGCAAACAATGCGCGCCCACTCCGCCTTGCTGGTTGCCCCCATGATTGGGGTGGTGGAGCCTTGTCTGGCCCCACCGCCGGGTGGCCAAGCGCTGCCCGAGGGGCTGGTTGCCAGCTGCAGCGGTAGTGCAGGCTCAGCCAGCGATTTGATTCATGAAACCTTGTCGGGCCTGGGCCTCAAGACCAATTCTCAATACCGACTAGGCTATACCTTGCCTGTGGCTTTGCTGGATTTGTTTGAGCGCCCCGATGGGCAAGCCTGGGCGATACGCCAAGGCTATTTGCAGCGCCTGGTACGTACCATTGCTGACAGCCCTTTACCTCTGGTGCTGTACCTGTTTTCCACCCATTTTGAAGTGGGCAGCGCGCTGGAGCAGCAGCTGGCCCAAGACCCAGATAACCTGGCCCATACCCCCCAAGGCCCACTGGCTACAGACCGTTATTACAACAGCAGCATTTACAACTGGAGCGTGGCGCACACCGACAATACCCTGACCCACTATCGCAGCCAAGCGGTTGCTGCCTTGCTGGATGCCGTTTGCGCCCTGCCAGCCCAGCAGCGCCAGCGTATTGAAGGCATTACCCTGCTGGGGGAGACGCACCAGCTCTTCCCAGACTTTCAAGCGGGCATGGGCTTTGAGCAGCCCTATCTGATTACCGATTACTCTGAAGCGTCCCACCAAGGATTTCGCGCTTTTCTTGCCAAGCGCTATCCCAGCATTGCGCATTTGAATCAGGCCTTGGGCAGTGACTATCCCAGCTTTGATGCCGTGCGGCCACCTGGCAAAAACATCCGCCAGCAACCCCTGCAGCGCTTCCATGAGCATATAGATGCCTATGCCCATGGCTTCTTCCCTGTCAGCGGTTGGGCCTATAGCCCGGGGCAGCATAAGCCCCGGGTGCAGCTATGGCTGGATGGCCAATGGCTGGCCAGTACGACAGCCGATTTAAACCGCCAAGATGTGCTAGCCGCCCGCCCCGACCTCGGTCATGCCAACACTGGCTGGCGAATGGATGTGGACTTTCGCCAACTGCCGCCGGGCCAGCACCTGTTGGAAGTGTTTCTGGAACAGGCACCTGGGCAGTGGGTGCGCATGGGGCAAAGGCGGTTTAGCGTCGTGGACCGCCAGCAAAGCCCTGTTGCCCCACTCATCCAACCCAGCGCCCCGCGCCCCACGGTGGAGGCTGGTAAGGGGGTGGCGTTTTGGATGGACTTCCCAATCGAGCAGGCTGACTATTACTACAACCCCTTGGTGCCGCTGTGGCACGCCTTCCGCGCCCAACAGGTCACGCGCTATATTGATTTTTTTGACCGGCAGCTGGCCCAGTCCTGCCTGGCCCCTGTGCCGCGCTATACCCACCAAATCATGCCGCTGGCCAATCCCAGTTGGGATGCCACCCGCTTTGCGATTGAGGACTCACTACGCCCCCACCCCAGCAGGCGCTTAGGCATCAGCCTGTATGGGGAGGCCAGCTATGGCCGCTCCTTTCAGCAATGGCTTAAAGCCTCAGGCCAGCGCACTTATGGCGTAACAGAGTTTCACCCCTTAAAGCCCCTGCCAGCCCAAGCGCTGGCCAAGGTGCTTGACCAGCACCACCGCCAGGGTGCGCAGTTTTTGTCATTCTTTCTAGAGCCGCAGTGGCAGGGCCAGCTAGTGCCGCGCCCGCACAACCAGTTTTCGCTCAATCCGTACAACCCCCTGCATAGCTCAGACCAGCTCTACCGCAGCATGCAAGAGGTTTTGGGCGCTCCTACTCAAAAGAAGCAAGCCGTCCGAGCACTGCAAACAAAGCAGGCGGACGATTAGCTGGGCAGCTGCGCCTGCTGCAAGTTGGGTTGGCGCTGGTCTTTGTCAGACAGCTGCATATCCATGCCCAAGTCTGGCCAGGCAATGGCCAGCTCTGGGTCGTTCCAAGCGATGCCACGGTCGTATTCAGGGGCGTAGTAGGCCGTGGTTTTGTACAGAAAATCAGCCGTTTCGCTCAAGACCACAAAGCCGTGGGCAAAGCCAGGGGGGATCCAGAACTGCTGGTGCTTTTCAGCATCCAGCTCCACCCCTACCCATTGGCCGAAGGTGGGTGAAGCAGGGCGAATATCGACCGCCACATCCCAGACGCAGCCACTGACTACGCGCACCAGCTTGCCTTGCGCGTAGGGTGGCAGTTGGTAATGCAGGCCGCGCAGCACGCCACGGCTGCTGCGACTGTGGTTGTCTTGCACAAACTGGTAATTTGTACCTGTGGCGGTATTGAAGGCTTGCTGGTTAAAGCTTTCAAAAAAGAAGCCGCGAGCATCACCAAAAACCTTGGGCTCAATCAGCATCACTTCAGGGATGGCGGTGGGGGTGGCTTTCATCGCACGCCTCCTTGCAAGCAGCGCATCAGGTATTGGCCGTAGCCATTTTTTAGCAGGGGAGTAGCCAGCTTTTCAAGCTGCGCTGCATCAATCCAGGCCATGCGCCAGGCGATTTCTTCGGGGCAGGCCACTTTCAGGCCCTGGCGTTGTTCGATGGTGGCAATGAACTGGCTGGCATCCAGCAGACTGTCATGGGTGCCCGTATCCAGCCAGGCGTAGCCGCGCCCCATGAGTTGCACGCTTAGCTGTGCCTGCTCTAGGTAGAGGCGGTTCAAGTCGGTAATTTCCAGCTCGCCGCGTGGCGAGGGTTGGAGGCGCTTTGCTAACTCCACCACTTGGGTATCGTAGAAATACAGGCCGGTGACGGCGTAGTTGCTCTTGGGCTGGCTGGGCTTTTCCTCCAGGCTGAGGACTTGGCCGTTGGCATCAAACTCGGCCACACCGTAGCGCTCAGGGTCGTGGACGTGATAGGCAAATACCGTGGCACCGTGCTCTTGTGCGCTTGCCTTTTGCAACAGGTGCTGAAAGTCGTGACCGTAAAAGATGTTGTCGCCCAATACCAAGGCGCTGGGCGCTCCGGCTAAAAAATTCTCACCAATCAAAAATGCCTGTGCCAAACCGTCAGGGCTGGGCTGCACAGCGTATTGCAGGTTCAAACCCCATTGGCTGCCATCACCCAGCAGCTGCTCAAAGCGCGGCGTGTCCTGCGGGGTGCTGATGATGAGAATGTCACGTATGCCCGCCAGCATCAGCGTGGAGAGCGGGTAGTAAATCATGGGCTTGTCGTACACCGGCAGCAGTTGCTTGCTGATGGCTAGAGTAGCCGGGTGCAAGCGGGTGCCGGAGCCGCCCGCCAGGATGATGCCTTTGCGTGGGGTGGTCATGGAAGGATGAGGAAATGCACAAAACCCGCTATCTTAGCGGAGGGCTTGTTGTGCCTGTATCGCGCTAGGCCTAGCCGGCCTCCAGCGCATTAAAGGCCTCAGCCTGGGTCATGAAGATGCAGCCTGAGAGCCAATCCTCTACCGCTGTGCGGTCCAGGCGGTCGCGCACTGGGCCTTTGACTTCGGACAGGTGCAGTTGCAGGTTGCGCCCTGCTAGGTCACGATTGAGCTGCTGCAAGACCTCCAAACCGGTGAAGTCAATGCCGTTGACCCCGCTCATCATCAACACTACATGGCGCACGGCGGGGCGCTGGGCCAGCAGGGCAAACAGCGCATCCGATACCCAGCGGGAGTTGGTGAAGACCAGGCTTTCATCCACGCGCACACTCAGCACATGGGGCTGCACCTGCACATTAAAGCGCTTGACGTTGCGAAACACATCACTGCCTGCCAGGCGGCCTATCTCTGTCCAATGTGGGCGGGCGGTGCGCTGTAGCAGCAGGCCAATTGCCCCTATTACGCCGATGAGCAAGGCGGTTTGCACGCCCACGAAGAAGGTCAGGCCAGTCACTAGCAGCATCAGCAAAAATTCGGTGCGTGAATGCTGCCAGGCTAGGCGGTAGGGGGCGCTATCAACCAAAGACAGTACGGCGATGATGATGGTGGCTGCCAAAATTGTGCGTGGCAGGTATTGCAGCACATCACCCAGCAGCAAGATGGCAATGGTCAAAAAAGCGGCTGTCCACACCCCGGCCAAGCGGGTGCGTGCGCCCGCATCAAAGTTGACAATGCTGCGCGAGAACCCGCCTGTGACCGGCATTCCCCCCGAGAAGCTAGCCACTGCATTGGCCCCTGCCAGGCCAAACAGCTCACGCCGTGCTGAGATACGCTCGCCGCGCTTTGCGCCTAGGGCTTCGGCCACGGCCAGGCTTTCTACATAGGCCACCAAGGCCAGCAAAATAGCGGGGGAGAGCAGCGCCTCCCACACCGCCAGTGGCGCTTGCCAGGGCCAGGGAAATTGCAGGCCATCGCCCAGGCTGACGCTGCCGGTTAGCGCTACGCCCTGGCTGGCTTGGGGCCAAGTGGCTGCCCAGACAATGCCAGCGGCCACCACCGCAATGGGCGCAGCGCGGGCGCTGAGTTGAGCGGCTCTGGCCGGCAGCCCCAGTGTTTGAAACAGCCTGCTGCCATAGCGGCGCAGCAGCCACAAGGCCAGCAAGGCCAGCAGCCCCAGCACAGCAGTGCTGCTGTGGGCAGTCAGGCTGCTAGCTGTCTGCCAGGATTGCCATAGCTCCAAGGCGGTGCCCCCACCTAGTGGCAAGCCCAGCAAGGTAGGCAACTGCCCCAGGGCAATCATCAGCGAAGCGCCGGTCACAAAGCCATGCAGTACCGGTGCACCCAGCAGGGCAGCCAAGGTTTCCAGGCGCAGCAAGGCTGCCAGCACCAGCAGCAGCGCCATCTCCAGCGCCAGCACCAGGGCGGCCAGATGGGGGGCGATGCCGTGGCTGCTGACTACGCCGCCAATGGCCTGCGCAGTCATCATGGAAATGACGGCTACCGGCCCGACGGCCAAAGTGCTGCTGCTGCCCAGGGCGGCATAGGCCAGAATAGGCAGAATGCTGGCCATCACCCCCACCACTGGCGGCAAGCCTGCCAGCAGGGCATAGGCCAGGCTTTGTGGCACTAGCAAGATGGTGACGATGAGGGCAGCCAGCACATCCTCGCCCAGTGCCTGGCTACGGTATTGCTGCCAGCGCAGTGCCGGGGTGGGAGTCGATGGCGATGAGTGGGGCGGGGTGGGAGCTGGCACCTAGGGCTTTTTACAACAGGTAAACACAAAGAGGCAGCAGCCCTACCAGCTGCTGCCCATAAATACGTTTTATTTAGGACAGGACTGACGTTACAGCAAATCCAAAGGGATTTTGAGGTAGTGCACGCCATTGTCCTCTGCCGGGGGCAGCTTGCCGGCACGCACGTTGACCTGGATGGAGGGCAGTATCAATTGCGGCATGGCCAGGGTGGCATCACGGGCAGTGCGCATGGCGACGAAAGCCTCTTCGGTGCTGCCCTCACGCACGTGGATATTGCCTGCGCGTTGCTCGGCCACGGTGCAGACCCATTGCGCCTGGCGCTCTGGCGGAGGGTAGTCATGGCACAGGTGCAGGCGGGTTTTTGGCGGCAAGGCCAGCAGTTTTTGAATGGAGCGGTAAAGCGCGGCCGCATCCCCACCAGGAAAGTCGCAACGCGCCGTGCCGTAGTCGGGCATGAACAGGGTGTCGCCCACAAACACATCCAGCGGCTCGGTCTGGTTTTTGTCACCCACCACATAGCTGAGGCAGGCGGGGGTGTGGCCGGGGGTGTGCAGCACCTCAACAGGGAGCTGGCCAATCTGAAAATGCTCGCCATCCTCAAACAGGTGGTCAAACTCCAGCCCCTCGGTGTTCATGTCCTTGGCGTTGAAGACTTTTTTGAACACCCCTTGCACCTGGCGGATATGGCTGCCAATGGCGATTTTTCCGCCGATGTGCTCGCGCAGATAGGGGGCGGCAGACAGGTGGTCGGCGTGGGCATGGGTCTCTAGTAGCCAGTCCACGGTCAAGTTCTGCTCGCGCACATAGGCAATCACCTGGTCAGCGCTGGTGCGGCTGGTGCGGCCAGACTTTTGGTCGTAGTCCAGCACGCTGTCAATCACCGCTGCGCGTTGGGTGTGGGGGCAGCTGACGATATGGGTGACGGTGAAAGTGGCGGGGTCAAAAAACGACTGAATCTGGGCTTGGCTCATTACGCACTCCTGGCAGGCAAAGGGGTTACGGTGATGGCTTGTCCCAGGCAGGGCTAGCAAGCGGCCTGCCTGGGGAAGGGTGGCGGTGCTTCTGGAGAGTTAGAAGCTAAAGACTTGGCGCTCTTTTTCCAGCAGGCTGCGCGCCATGTCATCGGGCTTGGCGGGCTTGATGCCGTCTTTAAGGGCTGCCGCAGCATTGCCGCTATTGGGCAGATACAGCGCACAGACCGATGCTGTAGCGCCTTTTTGCATGACAGCATCCAGCATTTGCGAGGGGCTGACGTTTTTGGGCTTGAGTGCCTGGCTTTCGTTGCTCTTCAAGGCCAGGTCGCCGGCTTGGTCGCACAGCAGGATATCTACCTGTGCGCCTTGCGCTTGCATCTGGTCGGCCAACACCATGGCCATGCCCTGGGTCATGGGGCTGGCGGAGCTGAGGGTAACGGTGACGGGTTGTGCCATAGCTACAGCGCTGGCCAGTGCCAGGGTGCTGCCGATGATGGTTTTTTTCATGGAATTGCTCTTTCTTCTCAAGATGCTTGAGGGGATGAGGTGTGGGGTTTGAGCTTGTGCTCGGCGTAAAAAGCCCCAAAAGGAAGCAGTGCGGCCAACACAAACAAAGCGGCTGTACCGGGGCGAATCTGGCCTTGTTTGGCCGCCCAGGCGCTACTGATAATCAGGCTGATAAAAAGTACCCTATGCAAAGGCCCAAGCACACGCACCAACTGGGCGTGCCCCAGGCCGTATTTGATGGGTACGGCAATCAGTACCAGGGCTAGCAGTGCCAAGCCATCAGCACGGGCAAAAAACTTCAGGGCTTTCATGGGCTTGCTGCTGGGCGCTTGGTCGTGGTATTTGCCAAGCGCCCAGCGCTGTCATTACAAGCAGTGCTTACAGGGACTTGGTGGAGTAGTACCAGTCCACCGTGTTGTAGCCTTCGCTGGCGCGCTTGTCGGCCTCAGCATCGGTCTTGGGGGGCGAGACGATTACGTCTTTGCCGGGGCACCAGCCTTCGGGGGTGGCTACGCCGTGCTTGTCGGAGGTTTGCAGGGCTTCGAGCAGACGCACAAACTCGTCAATGCTGCGGCCATTGCTCA
>CAZMMM010000003.1:8129-23506 GCA_964567385.1 uncultured Comamonas sp. | reverse complement strand
CCGGCCAAGCCCCCATCTTGGCGCTGATGCCCGTGCCCGGCGATGTGGATGTGCTGATAGCCGCCGAGTTGATGGAAGCCGGCCGCTCCGTAGAGCGCGGCTTCATCACCCCCGACCGCACCACAGTGATTACCAGCAGCCACCGCACCTTCTCAGTGCAGGAAAAAATGGTGCCGGGCAACGGCATAGCCGACAGCGCCGCCGTGCTGGATTTGGTGCAAAGCCACGCCCGCCACCTGGTGATTGACGACATGCAAGCCCTGGCCGTACAGCATGGCAGCGTGATTTCTTCCAGCCTGTTTGGCGCTTTGGCCGGTAGCGGCGTACTGCCCTTTGCCATTGCCGACTTTGAAGCCGTGGTCGAGCGCAGCGGCAAAGGCGTGCAAGCCAGCCTGGCCGCCATGCGTGCTGCCATTGCCCTAGCGCAGAAGAACGCCCCCATCCCCGAGCTGCCCAGCAACCCCATGGAAACCGCTGCCCGCCCCCTGCCCGAGCAGGCAGCCAGCGGCCAGTTGCAGCCCCTGCTAGACCGCATCCGCGCCGACTTTCCCCGCCCCGCCTGGAACTGGCTGGGCGAAGGCTTGGCGCGAGTCGTCGATTACCAAGACATTGCCTACGGCAAGGAATACCTTGACCGCGTCGCCCAAGTGCTGCAAGCCGACAGCATGGACATGGCCGCCCAAGCTGCCGAAGGCAGCAGCAGCGCTGAGCTAGCCATAGAAGCCGCCCGCTGGATTGCCGTCGCCATGAGCTATGACGACGTAATTCGCGTGGCCGACCTCAAAACCCGCAGCGAGCGCTTTGCCCGCGTGCGCGGCGAAGTGGGCGCTAAAGAAGGCGACATCGTGGGCACGGAAGAATTCTTCCACCCCCGCCTGGAAGAAGCCCTGGGAACCCTGCCCAGCGGCTTGGCCAACTGGATTGACCGCTCCCACGGCATCAAATCCTGGCTGACCCCGCGCCTTAGCCAGGGGCGGCGTGTGCGCACCCACACCGTTAGCGGCCATTTGCAACTGCGCCTTCTGGCCGGTATGCGCCGCTGGCGGCGCAGCAGCCGCCGCCATGCGCAAGAGCTGGCGCACATCAATAGCTGGCTGGATTTGGTGGTCGGCTTGGTTCCCCACGACAAAGCCCTGGCCATTGAGCTGCTGCGCTGCCGCCGCCTGGTCAAAGGCTATAGCGACACCCACGCCCGTGGCAGCAGCCGCTTTGACCGCCTGCAACGCGCCGCCCGCGAGCTGCAAGGCCGCCCCCAGGCCGCCCAGGCATTAAGCAGTCTGCGCCAAGCCGCCTTGAGCGATGCCCAAGGCAAGGCCCTGGCCGCCCAACTGCAAAGCCTGCAACTGCTGCCTTAGAGCATATTTACCGAATAGCCCACAGCGCCAAGCCCTGCACCCCAGCCCCATGAATGCACTGCTTGCCCCCCGCCAAACGCGGCAAAAAGCCCCGTATTGGGGAAAACCTCAAAAGGGGTTTTCCCGCAATCACGGGGCTTTTCTGCACTTTGCTGATAGTGGCTGCACTTTCCCGATAGTGCAGCGCCGGGCGGCGGCGTATCTTTGTCTCCAGCAACTATGCGTGGTGCATAGCTGCCATTGCAACCAAAAATTGACTGGAGACACGCCCCATGGCGCAACAACATACCTTCCTCACCCACGACCGCTTCTTGCTGGGCACTTTCGCCTCCAACTGCTCGGGCGGCATGACCGTATCCAAACTGCCCGACCGCTGGGAAGCCACCTGGGAGAACAACCTCAAGCTGGGCAAACTGCTGGACGATGCGGGCATGGACTTCATGCTGCCCATTGCCCGCTGGATTGGCTACGGTGGCGAAACCGACTTTCACGGCACGGTACTGGAGACCATGACCTGGGCTGCCGCCCTGCTGGCCAACACCAAGAATCTGACGGTCTTTGCCACCATCCACACTGTGGCCAACCACCCCATGGCAGTGGCCAAGCAGATTGCCACTCTGTCCGAAATGAGCGGCGGGCGCGTGGGGCTGAACATCGTGGCGGGCTGGAACAAGCCCGAATACGATGCCCTGGGTCTGACCCTGCCCGAAGACCACGAAACCCGCTACGGCTACGCACAAGAGTGGTTCGACTTCATCAAACGCCTGTGGAACGAGGAAGAGCCTTTCAACTTCGACGGCAAATACTTCAAAACCACGCGCAGCTATGGCCGCCCACGCCCCGTACTGCCCCCACCCATCTACAACGCAGCGGGCTCGGGACTGGGGCGCGAATTTGCCATGCGCAATGCCAACTTCCTGTTCACCCCGGCCATCGACCTGGAGCGCTCCAAAGCCGAAGTAGCCGACCTCAAAGAACAAGCCAAGGCAGGCGGGCGCGATGTGGGTGTGCTGACCTTCTCACACGTAGTCTGCCGCCCCACCGAGGACGAGGCCAAGGCCGAACTCAAGCGCCAACTGGACAACGCCGACTGGGGCGCAGTGGACAACCTGGTGAAACTGCAATTTGCCCACGCCCACAGCTTCCCGCACGACCTGCTGGCGCTGATTCGCGAGCGCATGGCCACAGGCCACGGTGGCTTCCCGCTGGTGGGCACGCCCGACCAGGTGGCCGATGGCATTGCCGCCCTGCACGAGGCAGGCTTCCGTGGCACCACGCTGTCCTTCTTCCACTACGCCAACGAGTTCCCCTACTTCCGCGACGAAGTGCTGCCCCGCTTGGCAGCGCGTGGCATCCGTTAACGTTAAGCTACGCCGGTTATGGATACAGCTACCGCCTTTCCCCCCGTTATCCCCGTGACTTCCGCTCCTCCCGCACCCTCCGCTCTGCCTGCGCAAGCCATAGGCAGCCATGGCGACGGCAATATCAGCGACCTGTTTCGCCAAGCCTTTCGCCGCAACGCGGGGGCGGTGTGGGCAGTTACAGCAGCGCACAACGGCCAGCGCAGCGGCTTGACCGCTACCTCGGTAGTGTCCCTATCTGCCGACCCTGCCGAGCTGATGGTGTCGGTGCAAACAGGCTCTTCCAGCCTGCCACTGATACAGGCTGCCGGGCGCTTTGGGGTGAACCTGCTGGGGCAGCAACATCAGGCGGTAGCCAATCGCTTTGCCGGGCGCGATGGCTGCCAGGGCGATGCACGCTACGCCGATGCACCCTGGCAAGCCACTGCCGATGGGGTCTGGCTACTGCAAGACGCGCTGGCCGCCCTGGCCTGCGAAGTCAGCGAGCTGATACTGCGCGACCAGCACGCCCTGGTCATTGGCCGCATCACGGCGGCACACCTGCCCACGGCAACCAGCGCACCCGCCTTGATTTACACCAACGGTCGCTACACCACCGCGCTTTAACAACCCCTGCGGGGCGGCCTCTGGAGGGTCGCTTCGCATGAGTTTTTCCCCACTCCCCCCTAAAAAAGCATTGGCTGCCCCACTGGCAGCCTTTCCGCATTTGCTCTCACAAGACTTGGATGAGGTGCGCCAACAAGGGGCGCGGGTCTTTTGCGCCCATGAGCTGCACGTAGTGGGCAAGCAGCAGCGCCTGAACACCCAGCTCTACTACCGCCCGCTGCGCCATATCGGGCTGGGGCGTTTGTCCTATGGCGCAACCGTGGATATTGACCCCGGAGCGCTAGACAACTTCTACCTGCTGCAATGGCCGCTGCGCGGTACGGAAACCATCCACACCAGCCAGGCGCTGGTGCAGTCCTCACCCGCTACTGGCTCCCTCATCAACCCAGGCCAGCGCTTTCACATGCGCCACGCGGCAGACTCTGAAAAGCTGTTTGTGCGCATCGACCGCCAAGCACTAGAGCGCCTAGCCAGCCAGTGGCAGCCCGAGCTAGAAGGCATGGGCTTGCAGTTTGCCCCCGCCCTACCCCTGAGCACACCCGCCCTGGCATCGCTGCGCAATATGCTGGACTGGCTGTTTCGCGAAGCCACCGACGGCGCTTTGCTAGAACAACCCCTGCTGGCCGCCCAGTTGGAGGAAACCCTGCTGCTCACCCTACTGCAAGTGCAGCCCTATCAGGCAGATAGGCGGGCGGCAGCGCTACTCAGCCCCACGCAGTCAGCCACAGCCGCTGCCCCCGCCTTTGTGCTACGTGCTGAAGAGTACATGGCCACCCAGGCGCATGAGGCACTGACCGTTAGCCACATTGCCCAGCAAGCTGGGGTGAGTACGCGCAGCCTGTACGCCGGTTTTCAAAAACACCGTGGCTACTCCCCGATGGACTATTTGCGCCAACTGCGCCTGAGCCGCGTCCATGCAGACCTCTGCCACCCCGCCAGCGCCCATACCAGCGTGACGGATGTGGCCTTGCGCTGGGGCTTTGGCCACATGGGGCAGTTCTCAGCCGCCTATAAGCAGCGCTTTGGCGAGCTGCCCTCGCACACCCTGCGGCGTGCTTTGGCTTAGGTGGGCCGCACCCTCCAAATTTTTAGCGCCTCTACAGCAAGCTGCCCGTCAAAATCATGGCTGCCACGCTGAAGTAAATCACCAGCCCCAGCACGTCCACCAAGGTGGCTACCAGCGGGGCAGAAGCGCTGGCCGGGTCCAGCCCCAGCCGCTGCAAAACAAAAGGCAGCATGGAGCCTACGCTGGAGCCAAAGCAGACCACGCCAATCAGCGATGCCCAAATCGTCATGCCCACCAGCAGGTAATACGGGCCGTAGTCGTACAACCCCAGGTGCTGCCATACCCAGATGCGCAAAAAGCCCAGAAAGCCCAGCCCCGTGCCCAGCACCAGGCCAGTGGGCAGCTCGCGCAGCATCACCCGCCACCAGTCGCCCAAACGCACCTCGCCCAGAGCCAGGCCGCGAATCAGCAGCGAAGTGGCCTGCGAGCCCGAGCTCATGATGAGCGGGATGAACATGGCCAGCACCACCGCCAAAGCGACCCATGTCCTCGGCGGCCTCGTCCATCAGCGCGTCAATCACATCGTCCACGGTGACAATGCCCAGCGCGCGCTGCCTCTTCGCGGTCCATCAGGGCATCTACCACAATCGGGGCGCTGCCATCCCACAAGGCACTCAGGGCATCACCCTCTTGCGCACATACCAGCTGGCGCAGGGACAGCACAAACTGCAAGGCCCGGCTTGGCCCATCCACCACATAAATGGCGTACACCGTCTCGCGGGTGCGCTGCACTTGACGGATATGTGCCAGCGTTTGCCCCACCGTCCAGTCAGCTGGCACCTGCACCAGCTCAGTCGTCATCATGCTGCCTGGCAAGGGAAGAGGTTGACGTGGACATAGGGACAGGAGCTACAGCAGCTCTGAGCTTGGCCAACTGCTCAAGCCCTATAGCTCTTCAGTTTTGAACTCGCTATAACCCTCGTAGTAATAGCTCACGTCAATGCCCTTCATAAACAGGTTGCGATCATGAATTTGGTGGGTCAGTGCGGCTTTAAGCAGATGCTTCAACTCTAGGTCATTGACCACACTGCGCTGCATGGCAGAAAGATATTTTTCCTTATCTACCAGATTCCAATCCACCACCTGCTCCATCTCTTGCTTCAGTATCAAGTCCAGCCAGATGCGTGTGGCCCGACCATTACCTTCACGAAAGGGATGGGCCACATTCATTTCCACATATTTTTCAATAATGGTATCAAAATTGCCTTGCGGCATTTTTTCCACATGCTCTAGTGATGCTGTCAAATACATCACCCTGGCAAAGCTGAAATTGCCCTTGGCAATATTCACATCACGAACTTTTCCTGCAAAATCATAAATATCTTCAAATAGATAGTTATGGATAAATGCAAGCCCAGCAAAGCTACCCACCTCTGCTTGGTGGATATCCCCCGAATCAAATAGCTGTTTGGCTTTTTGTTTGCTGATTTTTTCCTCAGCCTTGGCCAGCTCCACCTGATTGGTGATACCTAATTTATTTTGTAAAATCATGATTCTCTGAGGCTTTGCAGCCTGCTCCTCAACTGTAACATTACGATACCTGCCCCATCCCCTAACAGCCTGCCATTTTCCCATGCATGAAATCATCTGTCCCCATTGCACCAAGGCCTTCAAAATTGATGAGGCTGGTTACGCCGACATCCTCAAGCAGGTGCGTGATGAACGCTTTACCCACGAGCTGCACGAGCGCCTGGAGCTGGCCGAGCGCGAAAAGCTTAGCGCCATTGAGCTGGCGAAAACCCAGGTCAGCAACCAACTGCAAGGCCTGGCGGCCCAAAAAGATGTGCGCATCAAAGAGCTGGAAGAGCGCCTGGCTGCCGGTGAGGTAGCGCGCGAGGCTGCTGTGACCAAAGCCCTGCGCGAGGTGGAGAAGCAGCGTGATGAGCTGGCCAATGCGCTGGATAGGGCGCAGCAGGAGCAGCAAACTGCCTTAAAGCTGGCCGAAGCCCAGCGGCTGGCCCAGCTGCAAGAAGCTGCTGCCGCGAAGGATAAAGAAATACAGGCGCTGAAAAACCAGCTTGACACCAGCGGCATGGCCCAACAGCTGGCCGTGACTGAGGCGGTGGGCCAGGTAGAAAAACAGCGCGATGCGCTGGGCAGCCAAATCAAGCAACTCAGCCTAGAGAAAGACCTAGCGGAAAAATCCCTGAAAGAGCGCTACGAAACCCAGATTAAAGACCGCGAGGAGGAAATAGAGCGCCTGCGCGACTTTAAGGCACGCCTGTCCACCAAGATGGTGGGCGAGTCGCTGGAGCAGCATTGCGAAATCGAGTTCAACCGCATCCGCGCCACTGCCTTTCCACGCGCTTATTTTGAAAAGGACAACGATATTCGCAGCGGCAGCAAGGGCGATTACATCTTTCGGGATATGGATGAGGGCGGCACTGAAATTGTCTCCATCATGTTTGAGATGAAAAACCAGAGCGACGAAACCGCCAGCAAGAAAAAGAATGAAGATTTTCTTAAAGAGCTGGACAAAGACCGCAACGCAAAGGGCTGTGAATACGCTGTGCTTGTCTCCATGCTGGAGGCTGATAACGAGCTATACAACACCGGCATTGTGGATGTCTCTTACCGCTACCCTAAGATGTATGTGGTGCGCCCGCAGTTTTTTATCCCCATCATCACCTTGCTGCGCAACGCGGCCATGAATGCCCTGCAATACAAGACCGAGCTGGCCCAGGTGAAGGCGCAGCACATAGACATTACCAATTTTGAAGACCAGCTCGAATCCTTCAAAACCGCCTTTGGCAAGAATTACGAGCTGGCATCCAGGCGCTTTCAAACCGCGATTGATGAAATCGACAAATCCATAGACCATCTGCAAAAAACCAAGGAGGCCTTGCTGGGCACAGACCGCAATCTGCGTCTGGCCAATGACAAGGCGCAGAACGTGACCATCAAGCGGCTGACCCGCAACAACCCCACCATGACGGCCAAGTTTGCAGAGCTTGGCAATAACACCTAACTGCCGATACCAGCGCGCCCTCAGGCCGACAGCTGGCGGGCCACGCCGTCTTGCCAGCGCCAGGCATCCTGGCACATAGCGTCAATAGTGCGCGTGGCGCGCCAGCCCAGTAGCTGCTCGGCCAAGCTGGGGTCAGCCCAGCAGGCGGCCACATCTCCGGGGCGGCGCGCCACCACCTGGTAGGGCACAGGGCGGCCACTGGCTTGCTCAAAGCTGTGCACCATCTCCAGCACCGAAGTCGGTGTGCCCGTGCCCAGGTTCACCGTTAGCAGGCCGGGGTGCTGGCGCAGATAGCGCAAGGCAGCGCTGTGGCCCTCCACCAAATCACAAACGTGGATGTAATCACGCTGACCAGTGCCATCGGGGGTAGCGTAGTCATCACCAAACACGCTCAGGTGGGGGCGGCGGCCCTCAGCCACCTGGGCCACAAAGGGCATGAGGTTGTTGGGCATGCCTTGGGGGTCTTCGCCAATCAGCCCGCTTTCGTGTGCGCCCACGGGGTTGAAGTAGCGCAGGCGGGCAATACGCCACAGCCCGGGCTCGGCGGCATCCACATCGGCCAGCACCTGCTCCATCATCAGCTTGCTCCAGCCATAGGGGTTGGTGCAGGAGACGGGGAAGTCTTCACGAATCGGCAGGCTGGCCGGGTCGCCATACACCGTGGCTGAGGAAGAGAACACCATGGTGCGCACCTGCGCCGCCTGCATGGCTTGCAGCAAAGTCACCGTGCCAGCCACGTTGTTGTCGTAATAGCGCAGGGGCTGGGCTACGGATTCACCCACAGCCTTGAGGGCAGCAAAGTGAATCACCGCCTCAATGGGGTAGCGGGCAAAGACCTCTGCCAGCAGCTGGGCATTGCCCACATCGCCCTCAATGCATTCGGGGCGGCTACCGGTGATTTGAGCCACTCTATCGAGCACCGAAGGCTGGCTGTTACTGAAGTTATCCAGCACCACGAAAGGCTCGCCCGCCTGGGCCAGTGCCACACACATATGCGAGCCGATATAGCCCGCTCCGCCTGTTACCAAAATCATAAAAACCTCAAATAAATCAATTCAATGCATCAAATGACAGTGCGCCAGCCCGGTGCTTGAAAGCACTGTTTTTCAGCAGGCCGCAAGTAGACAACCAAGCCCACTTTTGCAGGCCGCGTAAGTGTGAAAAAATAACAAATAGCCCTAGGCTATCAATCAACCTAGCTACAATAGTTATTTACATCCTTCTCCACCCTATTTTCACGACATCCTGAATATTTATGTCTGCCTCTGTCTCCGCTTCGGTGGCGATATTACCCCGTGCACCTTGGCTGTTGCATTGGGTGCTCGCCGCCCTGCTCACCCTCTGGGCCAGCCTGGCCGCAGCTGCAAATCCAGCTGTGGCCTTGTACTACGGCGACCAGCTGGCGCTCAGGGATTTTGCCAATTTCGACATGGTGGTTGTCGATCCAGACCACGCCGACTTAGCCCAAGCCCCCAAGGACAGCCAGCTCTACGCCTATGTATCTGTGACTGAGGTTCACCCCAGCCGCCCCTACAGCGCTCGCATTCCCGCTGACTGGAAGTTTGCCCGCAACGCAGATTGGCAGTCTGAAGTCATCGACCAAAGCGTGCCGCAATGGCCCGCCTTTTTTGCTGATGAAGTGGTGGCCCCACTGTGGCAGCGTGGCTACCGTGGTTTTTTCTTGGACACGCTGGACTCCTACCGCCTGGCCAAGGAATTTGACGAGGCCGCCCAGCAAGCTGGCTTGGTGCGCGTGATTGAGACCCTGCACCAGCGCTTCCCCGGCATTCAGCTGATTTTCAACCGTGGCTTTGACATCCTGCCCCAGGTGCAAGGCAAGGTGCAGATGGTGGCGGCTGAATCCCTCTACCAGGGCTGGAGCGCCAAGCACCAGCGCTACCAGGACATTAGCGAATCTGACCGCGAATGGCTGCTAGGCCAGCTGCGCAAAGTACAGCAAGAGCAGCAGCTGCCAGTGCTGGTTATCGATTACGCCCCGGTGCACGACCGCGCCCTGGCGCGTGAGACGGCGCAGCGCATCGCCCAAGACGGCTTTATTCCCTGGGTGACGGACGCTGACCTGTCCTCGGTGGGCATAGGCAGCATTGAGCCTGTGGCGCGCCGCATTCTGATTCTTCACAACAGCAATGAAACCCCATCGCTGCGCTACTCCAGCGCCCACCGCTACGTTCAGATGCCCCTGAATTACATGGGCTATGTGGTGGACTACGCTGACATCCTAGAGCCCCTGCCCACCAACATCCACCCTGACCGCTACGCCGGCATCGTGACTTGGTTTAGCGGCTTCTTTCCTGAAGACAAAGACCAGCTGTATGGCCAATGGCTCATCCAGCGCATGGATGAAGGCCTGCCCGTAGCCGTCCTCGACAACTGGGGCAAAGAGCCCGGTGCCCGCCTATCGCGCCGCTTGGGGCTAGAGCCTAATGCCGAAGACCCGGTAGAGCCACTCACCACCACCTTCCTCCACCCCATGATGGGGCTGGAAAGCCCTGTGCCTGCACGCCAGTCTGACCTGCGTGTGCTCACCCCAGAGATGGCCGCCCAAGCCACCCCCTTGGTAGAGCTGCACGATGCCAGCGGCCAGCAATATGTGGGAGCCGCCATCACCCCTTGGGGCGGCTTTGTGATGGAATCCAACAATATTCTGGAAATCCCCGGTACCGAGCAATCCCGCTGGGTGGTGGATCCCTTCACCTTTCTGCAGCAAAGCCTGCGCCTGCCCCCGCTGCCGGTGCCAGATACCACCACGGAAAATGGCCGCCGCTTGCTGACCGCCCACATCGACGGCGACGCCTACAACACCAGAGCAGAGTTTGCAGGCTCCCCGCTGACTGCGCAGATCTTGCTCGATCAGGTGCTGCGCAAATACCGCTTCCCGCACGCCATGTCTATCGTAGAGATAGAAACCGCTGCCACAGGCATGACCCCAGAACTCAGCCGCCAGCTTGAAGCCCTGGCGCGTGAAACCTTCAAGCTGCCGCACGTTGAAATTGGCAGCCACACCTCCTCCCACCCCTTCCTGTGGGACTTAAACCGCCGCCACGGCCTGTTCCTGGACGACCCTAACGCCCCCGTCAACATCCACGTGCCCGGCTACAGCATGGACTTGGAGCGCGAAATCGTTGGCTCGGCCCGCTACATCAATGAGCGCCTGGCCCCACCCGGCAAGCGCACCAAGCTGCTGCAATGGTCAGGTGATACCGCCCCTAATACCGAGGCACTACGGATTACCTACCTGGCTGGCCTGCTCAATATCAACGGCGGGGATACCTTTATCAGCAGCCATACCCCATCCATCACAGCCATTGGCGCCCTGGGTATTCGCAAAAATGGCTGGTTGCAGGTCTATGCGCCCACCAGTAACGAGAACATCTACACCAACCTCTGGACAGGCCCCTTTTACGGCTTTGAGCGTGTGCTGGAAACCTTCGCCATGACCGACAAGCCCCGCCGCATCAAGCCCGTGGGCCTGTATTACCACAGCTACTCAGCCTCTAAAACAGCTTCGCTGAAGGCGCTGCACAAGGTCTATGCCTGGATTGAGTCCCAGCCCCTGCACCCGGTCTATACCAGCGACTTCGTCACCAAGGTCATGGACTTCTACGACTTTGCCATTGCCCGTGATGGCGATGGCTGGCGCTTTAACGGCAATGGCCATCTGCGCACCGTACGCATGCCCGCCAGCCTGGGCCAGGCCGATGTGGCTGCCAGCCGCAATCTGGCAGGCTGGAACCCCGGCATTGATGGCAACTACCTGCACCTGGGCGGCTCCTCCGCCTGGGTACGTACCAGTAGCAGCACCCCAGCACCCGTGCCCTATCTGTTTGATGCCAATGCCCGTCTGGAGCAATGGCAGCAGGGCAGCGACAAGACCGAGCTAGCCCTTAAAGGCCATGTCCCGCTGCGCTTTAGCCTGGCTAACACCCAGTCTTGCCAAGTCCGCGCCAACCAACGCCCTTTGCGCGCCAAGCGCAATGCCTCCCACAACACCCAAGTCTTTGAGCTGCCAGATGTCTCTGCTCGCATCGAAATACTCTGCCCAGGACGCTGAGCGTCCCGTCCTGGCCCCACTGTGGCTAGTGCTGTCACTAGTCGCCCTGGTGGCCGTGGCGCTATGGCTGATTTACCCACGCCAAGACCTGGAGCGGCGCTTGCTAGAAGCGGGCCGCTCTGAGCTGGCGGATGCCTACCTGGCCAATCTGCTGCGTAGCGACCCAGACAACCCGCGCCTGCGCTTTCTGCTAGCCCAACGCACCCTGGAAGATGACGATCAGACGGATGCGGAAGAAACCCTGGCCCTGGCCGAAGCGCTGGATGACCGCGCAGTTCAGCGCCAGGCCCTATGGGCCCAATGGGAGGTCTTAGCCAGCAAGTTCTACGCCCTGCCCACCGCTGCTGAAGCAGAGCGCCAGCAACAAACCCAGGCCATGCAAGACAAGCTGCGCAAGCTGGCCAAGCCGGAGCTGGAGCTGCCCACTGAGCAAGGCCAGCGCCTGGCCGAACTGAGCATGCAATTTGGCCTGTACGACCAAGCCTTCGCCCTGCACCAGCAATACCTGCCCGAAGTCAGCACCGCCAGCCTGTACGAGCGCGCCGCCGCTGAGCAGCTGGCCCGTGGCCAATACCAGCAAAGCAGCCAGTTCCTGCTACAGGCCCGCCAAGCGGGCGCGGGCGCTGATACAGCCCAGTCCAAGGCGCTGCTGATGCGCGCCATCCGCACCCTGCAATCGGGCAACCAGGCCCAGGCCGCGCTAGAGCTGGCCGAGCGTGAGTCCACCCCTTACGCCACCGATAAAGAGTATTTATTGCTCCTCGTGGAGTTGGCCCGCGCCGCTGGCCGCCCCGATAAGGCTGAGCCCTATGTGCGCCGCCTGCTCAAACTGGCCCTGCTAGAGCAATTCACCCCTGCGGCAGATAGTGCCTTTGCCCAGACCAGCCCTTATGACGATGGTGCGCAGTGGCTGCAGCGCCCCGGCCTGAGCGTGGTGGACAAGCCCCAGCCCACCCCCAGCACCACCCCCGGCCTGGCCTTTGACGATAAAACCTACAGCCTGGGCTACCAGGTATTTCTGGAGAACGGCAACCTCGAAGACGCATGGGCGCTGGCCCAAGCCGCCGTGCGCCAGCAGCCCGGCCATATGCAATGGCGCCAGCGCCTGGCCGAGGTATCTGAATGGACGGGCCGCCTGCCCCAGGCCCTGGAAAACTGGCTGCCCGTAGCCCAGCACACCAACCAGGCCATTGCCTGGCAGGCCGTGCTACGCCTAGCCCCCGGCCTGTTTGACGACCACGCCCTGACCCAGGCCCTGCGCCACCAGCTGCGTAGCCAGCCACACAACTGGCCGCTGGTGCAGTCCTACATTGACGCCCAAGAGCGCATGGGCGAACCCCAGCCCGCCATTGACTACCTGAAAGTCCAAAACCACCCCAAGGCACTAGAAATGCTGGCCGAGCTGGCCGAGCGCGCCAGCCAGCTGCCCTTGGCTCTAAACACCTGGAAAAAGCTCTTGGCCCAGCCCACTCAAATAACAGCACGCCGCGCCCTGCCTGCGGCCCTGCTGGCCTTCACCCAGGGCGAGCAAGAGCAAGGCCTGCAATGGCTCGAAGCCGTGCGCAACCAGCCACCCAGCGCTGAGGAAGATGCCACCGAGTACTGGCAAATCATGGCCACCATGGCCGAAAGCCGTAACCACCTGCCCTTGGCCATCGAGGCCTACCGCAAACTACTAAGCAGCCCCAACCCAGCCAGCCAGGACTTTGACGGCCTCATCCGCCTACTGCTAGACCAACAGCCCATGGAGGCGGCTGACATTGCTTGGCGGGCCTGGCAAACCCACCACCAGCCCGCCCATCTGGTGCAGGCGCTCACCATCTGGTCCCACCGCAACCAGTGGGAGCGCTTTAGCCAGGCGCTAGAGCAGGTAGTGGCTGAACAAACCGCCCTGCCCCTGCTGGAAAAAACGCCAGAATTCCTGCGCCTGCTGGGCACTTACCACCAAAACGCCGGGCGTTTGGACTTGGCGCGCCACTACTTCCAGGCCGGGCTGGCCCAGGCCCCGCACTCGGACGCTATGCGCCAGGCGCTGCTGTGGCTGTTTATTGACAGCAATGACGCGGCCTCCATCCGCCAGCTGCTAAGCAGCTACGAGGCACAGTGGAGCCAGTCCACCCACATGCACGAATCCCTGGCCTCGGCCTACCAAGCCCTGTCTCAGCCCAAGGTGGCCCTGGAGCGCTACCTCCAGCCCCATGCCGCCCAGCGCCAGCGTGACTTCCTGTGGCTGATGAACTATGCCGACGCTCTGGACCAAAACCAGCAGACAGACCAAGCCTGGCGCCTGCGCCGCCACCTGCTATCGCACCAGTGGCAGCAAGCCCAGCGCCAGACGGATGAGCAAGGCCAGCGCCTGACACGCAGCCAAGCCCAGCAACGCTGGCTCACCCAAGAGGGGCTAGACACCGTGCACCGCATCGCCCGCACCCGCCTGATGCTGACGCAAAACCCCGGAGACCCCGCCCGCGCCGTGCTGCAAGAGCTGCTGCGCCTAGACCGCGATGCCAAGGGCAATTACTCCAACGCTGCAGCGGAAACCGCCATCGGCTGGTTGCAAGATGCGGGCGAGTTCACCGCCGAGCGCAGCTTCCTCTACCACCAGTACGCACGCAGCCACAGCCTGCGCAGCAACCGCCCTCTGTGGGCTGACATCACCCTGGGCCTGGCCGAGGATGACAAAGCCAGCACTGGCGAGCTGCTGGAAGCCTTTGACGAGCGCCTGCCGCGCTATGACCGCATCAACGCTGCCGCCGCCGTACACGATATACGCCTGGCGCAAAGCGCTGCCTTCGAAACCCAAGAGCAGCAGGGCGACGACAACCCCCTGCACCTGCAGCTGACAGAAAACCTGCTGGCCTTTAGCGACTTTGTCCGCCCCAGCATCAGCTACGAAAAGCTGGGCGATATGGACGAAGTGGTGCAAGACATCACCCTGCACTGGGCCCTGTCCCCGCGCCTGTATCTGGACATCTCCATGGCCAGCGTGCGCCGTCTGCGCGTGTCGCCCAACTTCTCGGATGCCATTCCCGAAGAAAAAATCTTCGACATGCTGCTGGGCTGGCGCCACCCTGACGGGCAAACCCAGCTAAGCATTGGCCACCGCGATGCCTATGCCAACACCACGCCGGTACTGCTGCGCCACGAACAGCGCATTGACAACCGCCTGAGCTGGACGGCTGAGCTAGGCCGCCACCTGAGCACCCAAGAAAGCCTGCCCCTGCGCTTGGTGGGCATGAAGAATATGGCCAGCATCAGCCTGGGCTACCAAGCCACGCGCCAAGACCGCATGGCCATCACCCACGCGGCCGAGCGTTACTACCTGCAGACGGGCGCTCAAGTGGGCTCAGGCCAGCACACCACGCTGGACTATGCCCACACCTACCGCCTGGATGCCCCGCTGGTAGAAGTGGGCGGCTTTTGGTCCACCCACCGCTACCGCCAGCGTGACCCAGACAGCCTGGGCGCACAAGGCCTGCAGGCTGCCCAGCGCATCCTGCCCCCCGGCAGCGATGCCCCAGGCCGTGGCTTCTACCTACCGGAGAACTTCCGCTTCTACGGCGTGCACCTGTCCACCAATATGCGCTTTGAGCAGGAATACACACGTGCCCTGCGCCCCTACGCCATGGTCAGCCGCACCTGGCATAGCGACCTGGGCCCCGGCTACGGCCTGCGCCTGGGCGTGGCTGGCAATGTGCTGGGCCCCGACCACCTCAGCCTGACCTGGGCCATGAGCAAGTCTGGTGCCCAGTCGCTGGGCCATACCCGCAGTCTGCAGGTCAATTACCGCCTGCACTTCTGATGCAAATCCCTGTTTTTATTTGATTTTTCACCTAAAAGTATTGAGTTAACTAGATTTGTTAAAAGGCTGTTATGGTAAAAATCCTTTTTAATTTTAGTGCCGACTAAACTCACATTGAAGTTTTGACTTATCAAAGAAAAATAAGTA
>CAZMMM010000003.1:0-8119 GCA_964567385.1 uncultured Comamonas sp. | reverse complement strand
CTTTAGTTTTTCAAGGAAGCCCCACCATGCTGCAAACCTCTTCCCTGCTGCGTCGTCTGTGCATCACTGTGGCCGCCAGTGCCGCCGTGGTTTTGACCACTGCTTGCTCCACCATCGACCGTGGCGCGGCCCCCGCACTGGAGGCCCAATCCTCCTGGGTAGTGCTGCCCTTTGCCAACCATACCGAAACCCCACTGGCCGGCAGCCGCGCTGAGGCGATTGCCGCCTCCTTGCTGCACGCCCATGGCGTGGGCACGGTGCAACGCGCCCCAGCCGATGCAGGCCAGGACGGCTTGTTCACCTCTAGCGATCACAGCCGCCGCCAAGAGGCCCTGGCCTGGGCGCAGAAGCACAACATCCGCTACGCCTTGGGCGGCGCTGTGGAGGAGTGGCGCTACAAAGTCGGCGTGGACGGTGAGCCCGCTGCCGGTGTGAGCCTGGAAATCATCGACGTGCCCACCGGTGCTGTGCTCTGGACCGCCTCTGGCGGCAAGAGCGGCTGGAGCCGCGAGGCCCTGTCCGCCGTGGCCCAAAAGCTCATCCGCAACCTGCTGCAATCAGGCGTTGCTAAAGCACGCTAAAGAGCCGGGGAATGAGCGTCATGGAATCGAGCAACAACGCCGCAGCGCGCCGCAGCCTGAGCGGCCAGGCTGCGCATGCTCGGGCAAAGGCTGGGGTACACCTGCCCTTTCACCTGCTGGGCAAACTCTCCAACAAACCCACCCACCCGCTGGTGATTGTGCTGGAGTCCCTGCTGCTGCCCGTCATCGCCCTCATCCTGGGCCAGGCCTGGGCGCCAGACAACCCGCTACAGGTGGGCGCGGGCTTTCCCTGGCCCTGGCTGGCACCAGTTATTTTGGCGCTGCGCTATGGGCCGCTTTCCGGCCTGGCGGGTGCCCTGGTGCTACTGGGCGGCTGGCTGTGGTTGAACGCTGGGCAGTACGACCAGTTCCCGCAGATGTATTTCTTGGGCGGCTTGGTGCTGGTGCTGCTGGTGGGCGAGTTCTCTAGCCTGTGGCATACCCGCACCCGCCGCGCCGAGACTTTGCAGCACTACCTGGACCAGCGCCTGGAGCACTTGGTGCGCCAACACTATTTACTGCGTCTGTCGCATGACCGCTTGGAGCAGGAGCTGATTGGCCGCCCCATGTCGATGCGCGATGCCCTGTCCACCCTGCGCGAGGTAGGCCGCCACGACAACCTGCCAGAAGCACCAGATACGCTGATGCGCCTGCTGGCCCAGTATTGCCAGCTGGAGTCTGCCGCCCTCTTCCCTGTGACAGATGACAAGCCCGGCACCCAGCCCCAAGCCAGCTTGGGCAATAGCGCCAGCCTGGACCTGTCTGACCCCATGGTGCAGCAGGCGCTCAGACAGCGCAAGCTGTGCCATATCAGCCAGGATTTGGCTTCGCAAAAACAGTCGCGCTATCTGGTGGTGGCCCCACTGCTGGACTTGGCCGATAGCCTCTACGGCCTGCTGGTAGTGGAAGACATGCCCTTCTTTGCCCTGCAAGAAGAAAGCCTGCAAACCATCAACCTGCTGCTTGGTTATTACACCGACGGCCTCTCGGCCAACACCTTGGCCGCACCTATTGTGCAAGCCCACCCTGGCTGCCCGCCAGAGTTCGCCTTTGAAGTGGCCCGCCTGTCCCACCTCTACCAAAGCACCAAGGTGCCCAGTGTGGTGGTGGTGCTGGAATGCCACGAACGCGCTGTGCAGGCAGACATCCCCCAGCAGATTGAGCGCCTTAAGCGCGAGATGGACGAGGTTTGGTACATCCCCCACGGCGAGCGCATCACCCTGGCGGTGCTCATGCCCTTGGGCGATAGCAGCACGGCTGAGGGCTATATCACCCGCCTGGAGGGCTGGAGCCAGCAAAAAAGCCAGCGGCCGCTGGCTGAGCAAGGCCTCTTCCCGCATGTGCTGCACCTGGAGAAGCAGTCTGCCGAGCAAACTATCAGCCGCATTTTAGAAATTGCCCATGTTTAATTTCAAAATTGCCCTCTCAGCCATTGCCCTGGAGCTAGCCGCCTGGAGCAGCCTGCTCCTGCAGGAGCATTCAGACTGGGCGCTGCTGGGCTATTTGCTGCTGCACGCTCTGTCTAGCCTCTTGCTGGCCATGCTGCTGGTACCCTTTCTGCCCAAGCGCATGGCCAAGCCGCGCTGGGCCGCGTGGCTGCTGCTCAGTGCGGTGAGCTACTCGGTGCCACTGTTTGGCTTTTTAGGGGTGCTGGCGGCCTTCATTTTTTTGGTGCTGTATCGCAAAAATGGCCGCCGCGAGGATTACGCCTCACTAGAGCTGCCTGAGTTTGACCAACACCAGCGCCGCCAAAGCAATGTGCGCCATGTGGGCATGCGCTCCTTCCTGGGCAATGCCCAAGTGCCGCTGCAAACCCGCATGCGCGCCATGGCGGCGCTGCAATATGTGCCGGGCAAGACGGCATCCCCCTTGCTACACGGTGCCCTGAACGACAGCAACGAAGACTTGCGCCTGCTGGCCTACGGCATGCTGGACAACCTGGAAAAGCGCGTCAACCAGAACATAGACCAGGAGCTAGACCTGCTGGCCACCGCCCAGGCCACGCGCGATAGTGCGCAAATTCTGGAAAGCTCACGCCAGCTGGCCGACTTGTACTGGGAGCTGGTGTACCAGGAGCTGGTGCAGGGCGATCTGCGCGACCACGCTGTGCAGCAGGCACTGCACTTTTGCCAACAGGTAATCAAGGCCCAGAAGGACAACGCCCACCTGTTACTGCGCCAAGGACGCCTGCAGCATGAGCTGGGGCAGACCGAACAGGCCCAAGCCTCTTACAACCGGGCGCTGGCCCTGGGCATGCCCATCACCCGCGTGCTGCCCTATCGGGCGGAGCTGCTGTTCAAACAGCGCAATTTTGAGCAGGTACAAGCCATCATGCAGGAACTGGAACAGTGGGGTGCCCTGCCACGCCTGAGCCCCGTGATTAATTACTGGAAGCAGCACGCATGAGTACCGACTACCCCAAGGCACAGGAGGCCGATATCGCCCTGCTGCTAGAGGGCACCTTCCCCTACGTCAGCGGTGGTGTCTCCAGCTGGGTCAACCAGATACTGCGCGCCTATCCGGAGTACCGCTTTGCCATCGTTTTTATCGGCAGCCGTCGCCAGGACTACGAGCAGTTTCGCTACCCCCTGCCAGACAATGTGGTGCATTTTGAGGAGCATTTCCTCTACGACCTGCCCATGAGCGAGCATGAGCAGCCCAACTCCCGCAAAGGCAACGCCAAGGCCGCCGCCTTGGTGCAGTCTTTTATTGCCGAGCTGCGCCACAAGCCCCAGGGCGAGCAGGCCATTGCCACTTTTGAAAGCATCGTGCGCGAGCTTGGCCCCAAAGGGCTGATTCAGCGCGACGACTTCCTCTATAGCCAGCGCGCCTGGGATATTTTTTGCGACATCTATCGCCAGCATTGCGCTGACCCGTCGTTTATCGACTTCTTCTGGACGCTGCGCATCATGCTGCAGCCGCTGTGGCTACTGGCAAAAATGGCTGAAGAGCTGATTCCAGTGCGCATCGCCCACACGGTGAGTACAGGCTACGCTGGCTTTCTGGGCGGCATGCTGGCCCAGCAGCGCGGCCTGCCGCTGGTGCTGTCTGAGCACGGCATCTACACCAAAGAGCGCAAGATTGACTTGTTCAAGAGCGAGTGGATTCACGACAACCGCAACATCTTCCAGCGCGACCCGACCGAGCTGTCCTACTTCCGCCAGCTGTGGATTTCCTTCTTTGAATGGCTGGGGCGCTATTGTTACCACCATGCCGACCCCATCATTGCCCTCTATGAAGCCAACCGCCTGCGCCAAGTGCAAGACGGTGCTGGCGCTGAGCGCACGCAGAACATCCCCAACGGCATCGCGCTACAGCGCTTTGCCCCGCTGCGCAGCGAGCATGCCGCCGCCGCATTGGATGCTGCACCGCCCCCAGTGCTGTGCCTGGTGGGGCGGGTGGTGCCCATCAAAGATGTGAAAACCTTCATCCGCGCCATGCGCCGCGTAGTCAACCAGCGCCCCGATGCCCAGGGCTGGATTGCCGGCCCGGAGGACGAAGACCCCGACTACGCCCGCGAATGCCACAACCTGGTGCGCAGCCTGGGCCTGCAGGAGCATGTGAAGTTCTTGGGTTTTCGCAAAATGGAAGACCTGCTGCCCCAAGTTGGCTTGGTGGTGCTGTCCTCCATCAGCGAGGCTTTGCCGCTGGTACTGCTAGAAGGGTTTGCCGCTGGAGTGCCTGCCATCAGCACCGACGTGGGCTCCTGCCGCCAGCTCATCTACGGTTTGGATGATGCTGACCGCGCCCTGGGCCCAGCAGGTGTGGTCGTGCCTGTGGCCACCCCGCAGGACTTGGCTGACCGCGCCCTGCTACTGCTGGGCCACACCGATATGTGGCAGATGGCGCGCCGCTCTGCCATTGCGCGGGTGGAAAAATACTATACCGACACCCTGATGTTTGACCGTTACCGCCAGGTCTATACCCAAGCTCTGGCCCGCTCGCCCAAAGGATAGATATGGCAGGCATTGGTTTTGAATTGCGCCACATGCTGCGCAAAAATACGCTGCTGAGTTTGCTGCAGGCCTATACCTACGCCAGCGTCATCGGCTCTGGCCCCTGGGTGCTGTCCATCGTCGGCATTTTGCTGGTGGGGTTCTACAGCGCCAGCGTGGTGGTGCCGCCTGGTTTGGTCACGCAGTTCCAGACTTCCGTGACCTATTTGGTCGCCTGTAGTTTGATCTATACCGGCTTGGCACAGCTCGCCTTCACCCGCTTTGTGGCTGACCGCATCTTTGAAAAAATGCGCCACCTCATCATGCCCAATTTGCACGGTCTGCTGATGCTGACCTTGGTGGGCGCAGGCATTTTGGCTACCTTGGCACTGTTTGTCGTCTTGCCCGGCCTGTCTGTGCTGTACCGCCTGCTGATGCTGGCGGGCTTTATGTTGCTGAGCGGGGTGTGGGTGCTGACGGTGATGCTCTCTGGCATGAAGCGCTACCGCGCCATTGTTGCCCTGTTTGCCCTGGCTTATGGGCTGATTGTGCTCAGCTCCATGGTGTCGCACCACTGGGGGCTGGAGGGCTTGCTGGGCAGCTTTGTACTGGGGCACTTCGTGCTGTTTGCAGGCATGTGGATGCTGATTGCCCAAGATTTTTTCCCGCCACGGCGTTTTATCGCTTTTGATTTTCTGCAGTCTGACAGGCTCTACCTGTCTTTGGTGGCGGTGGGCTTTTTATACAACCTGGGCATTTGGGCTGATAAGTTCATGTTCTGGTTTTTTCAGCCCACATCGCAAAACATCATCGGGCATTTGCGCGCCTCGCTGATTTATGACTTGCCGGTGTTTCTGTCCTACCTGTCCATCATCCCGGGCATGGCGGTGTTCCTGGTGCGTATCGAAACGGACTTTGTCGAGTACTACGACAAGTTTTATGAGGGTGTGCGCAACGGCGCATCGCTGCAGTACATCGAATCCATGCGTGATGAGATGGTGCACGCCATCCAGCACGGTCTGGCTGAGATTGCCAAAATACAAACCCTGGCCGTGCTCATCACCTTTGTGGCTGGCCCCGTGGTGCTGGACTTTCTGGACATTTCCCGCCTCTACCTGCCGCTGCTACAGGTGCAGGTCATTGGTGCCGGCCTGCAAGTGGGGCTGATGGCGGTACTCAACGTTTTCTTCTACCTGGACCAGCGCCGCACCGTTTTGCTACTGTGTGTGCAGTTTGTGGTGTTGAACATTGTCTTTACCGGCTTTAGCCTGTGGTGGGGGGCAGCGCTGTATGGCTATGGCTTTGCAGGCGCTACCTTGCTGACCTTGGCAACTGGCCTGTACCTGCTGTCTGGCAAGCTCGATCGGTTGGAGTACCGCACTTTTATGCTGCAATAAGACCTCCAGCAAGTCCAAGCACGCTGCTACATTCCCCCACAACTTGACGCAGCAACCAGGAATTGTGGAGGGAGCACCCCTTGGCCAGCAATCAGCCATCACCCAGCAAGCAGCAGCGCAAACACCAGGCCCAAGCCCTCGGACTGGTGCTGCTGTTTTTAACCCTGCTATGGGCTGCTTCGCTAACCCGCACTTGGCATGCTTTAGAGTTCAAAACCTTTGACCTCTTTAGCGCCTTGGCCGCCCCAGGCCAAGCTGCCCAGCCCATCACCATCATTGCTGTGGATGAGCCTAGCTTTACACAGCTGGGCACGGGCTGGCCCTTCCCCCGCCAACTGCACGCCGCACTGATTGACCGGCTGCGCCAAGATGGTGCTGCCGCAATTGGCCTGGATATGGTCTTTGCCGACCCGGGGCCTGATGCCGCCCAAGACCAAGCCCTTGCACAAGCCCTTACAGATGCGCACGCCGCTGGTGTGCCCGTGGTTTTAGCCTCAGCCCGCGAGCGTGTTGACAATGCGGGCACAACATTGTGGATGGATGTGCCCCCCCTGACCATCTTGCTGGAAGCAGGGGCTATCGCAGGAGACGCTGGTGTGCAACCGCATGAAGATTTTGTGGTGCGCCAAATGCCTGCCCAGGCCGATGGCTTTGCCCTGCAAATTGCCCGTGCTTGGGCTGGTGGGCAAGCCCTGGGCACTTCGCCAACCGACAACGGCATGCCCCGCTTTATCCGCTACCGTGGTGCACGCGGCACGTTTGATACCCGCTCTTACTACCAGGCGCTGGAGCCTGGCTTGCTGCCACCGGATTTTTTCAAAGGCAAGCTGGTGCTGGTGGGCCGCTCCGCCCGCACTGCCAGTGAATTACAGCGCAGCCAAAGCGATGTATTTAATGCGCCTTTTGCCACAGTGGGCGGCGAGCGTCTGCTGCCCGGCGTAGAGCTGCAAGCCAATATCCTGGATAACTGGTTGCAGGGCGATAGCCTGCGTCTAGCTCCAGATAGCTGGAGCATGGCAATCGTTGCACTTGCAGTGCTGCTCTTGCTGCCCTTGGGCCTGCGCAGTCATCCAGCGGCAGCGGCAGGCTGGAGCGGGTTTTTTGCTCTCGGTATCGTGGTCTTGTCGGCAAGTTTGTGGAATTTGAGCAATATATGGTTGCCGCCCCTGCTGCCTTTGGCCGCCGTAGCAGGGCTGTATGCCGCCACCACACTACTCGCTTGGGCCGCTGCGCGCCAACGCGCCCGCCAAACGCGGGCCATGTTTGCCCAGTATGTGCCGCCTGAGGTGGTTAAGCGCCTGATTGCCCAGCCCGAGCTGCTACGCCTGGGCGGCGAGCTGCGCGAAGTCACCGTGCTATTTACCGACCTGGCCAACTTCACCAACCTGTCCGAGCGTCTGAGTGCCGAGCAGACAGTGCAAGTGCTGACCGCCTACTTCAACACCATGACCCCACTGATTCATGCCAGCGGCGGCACGGTGGACAAGTTCATTGGTGATGCCATCATGGCCTTTTGGGGCGCACCCCTGCCTGACCCCCAACATGCCCAGCACGCTGTGCAGACAGCGCTAGCCATGCAACAAGCCATGGGCAAGCTCGTAGCAGATTTACAAGCCCAGGGCCTGCCCCCCATCACCATGCGCATTGGCATTCATAGCGGGCCTGTTGTGGTGGGCAATATTGGTGCAGAGCAGCGCTTTTCCTATACCGTCATAGGTGATACGGTCAATTTAGCCTCGCGCCTAGAGGCCGCCAACAAAAATTTGAGCACGGGTATTTTGCTCTCTGCCGCCACTGCTGCACAATTGCCCTCTCACATCGCGGTTCAGCCCCTGGGCGAGATTCATGTGGCGGGCAAAGCCGCAGCTATTGCCGTTTTTACCCCTACCCTACCCGCCTCCTAAGCGGCCTAAATGCCATGTAAAAAGCTGCCAGCCACCTAAAGGGTGGGCTGGCAGCTTTGGAAGGCTGGCTTGTCTGGAGTACTTATGCCTCTTGGCTATCCGTCAAGGCGTCAGCCAGTTCTTGGCCTTCAGTTAAATTCAAGTCGCCGGTGTAGATGGCACGGCCACAAATCACGCCTTCAATGCCCTCATCTTGCACGGCGCACAAGGCTTTGATATCGCCAATGCCCGCCAAACCGCCGGAGGCAATCACCGGAATGCGCACAGACTGGGCCAGCTTGACGGTGGCCTCAATGTTGATA
>CAZMMM010000002.1:3540-30325 GCA_964567385.1 uncultured Comamonas sp. | reverse complement strand
GTAGCCACGCTCACGCAGGGTTTTCTGTGGCAGCGCCGAAGGCGTACCGGAACCGGCAATGAACACGGCATCTGCCTTGGAAGACATCAGCTTGAGCGCCTGGCCAGTTACCGAGGTGTCGGTGGGGTTGAAGCGCTCATTGGTCGCCACTTTGATACCAGCCTTGTCCGCCAGGAGCTTGAATTGCTCGTACCAGCCTTCGCCATAGGCGTTGGCAAAGCCGATGAAAGCTACCGACTTAACGTTGTTGGCCGCCATGTGCTCAACGATGGCAGAGGCCATTTGGCGGTCGTTTTGCGGGGTTTTGAATACCCATTTGCGCTTGTCATCCATAGGCGCAACGATGCGCGCTGCCGCAGCCATAGAAATCATGGGAGTCGCCGCCTCAGCCGCCACATCCACCATAGCCAGCGAGGGTGGGCTGGTGGTGGTGCCCAGAATCACGTCCACCTTCTCTTCTGTCAGCAGCTTGCGGGTGTTGGTGACGGCGGTGGTGGTGTCAGAGGCATCGTCCAGCACGATGTAGCGTACGCTCTCGCCGCCAATTTCGGTAGGCAGCAGGCCAATGCTGTTGCGCTCTGGAATGCCCAAAGAAGCAGCAGGCCCGGTGGCCGACAAGACCACACCCACCTTGATTTCAGCCTGGGCAGCACCGGCAGCAAAGGCCAGGCCGATAGCGGCCATTAAAGCGTTACGAAGTTTCATGATTACTCCTTCACATTGAAACATGAGCGGGCATGGATTCCCGTGGAAAAGCGCCAAAAACAGCGGCATCTTGCCTTTGAAAGCTGGCAATGACCATTGGGTAAACCACTAACAGCCCGCCAAATTCCGAACAGCGGAAATTATTTTGCCATTTAAAAGCGATACAAGATAGCCTCAATCCATATTTTTTTGTATCGCTTACCCTAGGTTTTCAGGGTTTCAAAGATTTCTTTTCTGGCTTTTTTCCTATTTGAGCTGCCAGCAAGGCCAAAAAAGCAGCAGCGGGCCGCCACCACCAGCTTGTTGCTGTGCGATGGCAGCCCGCTCAGTTTTCTGAAGCTGCTTTACGCCCTACTTCAGCAAAGACCATTGTCCATTGCGAATTTCAATTAGCACGCGGGAGCGGTCATCCAGGCCCACATGGTCCTCAGGGGTGAGGTTGTACACACCAGTGGCGCCTGATACTTCTTTCACACTCTCCAGGGCCTCACGCAGGGCAGCGCGGAATTCAGGGGTACCTGGCTGGGCATTTTTCAAAGCATTGGGCACAGCGGCGGTCAACAAGATGCCAGCATCCCAGGCATAGGCACCAAAGCTGGAGACTGAACCTTGGCCATGCTTGTCTTCGTATGTCTGCACATATTGCATGGCGGTCGCTTTAACGGGGTGGCTATCAGGCAGCACACGGGCCATTTGCACGGGGCCTACAGGCAGCAAGGTGCCTTCACAATCCTTGCCGCAAACGCGTAGAAAGTCATTGTTGGCCACACCATGGGTTTGGTAGATGGGGCCTTTGTAGCCACGCTCGCGCAAGGTTTTTTGCGGCAGGGCAGCGGGCGTGCCCGAGGCGGCAATGAAGACAGCATCCGGCTGGCCTGCCAGCAGCTTGAGCGCCTGGCCGGTTACGGAGGTATCAGTGGGGTTGTATTTTTCGCTGGCAATGACTTCGATTTGCACTTGCTTGGCCAAATCCTCAAATTGCTGCTGCCAGCCTTCCCCGTAAGCATTGGCAAAGCCGATGAAGGCCACCTTCTTCACCTGGTTTTGCTGCATGTGCTCAATGATGGCGGTGGCCATCTGACGGTCGTTTTGCGGCGTTTTGAAAATCCAGCGGCGCTTGTCATCCATAGGGGCCACGATGCGGGTTAACGCACCCATGGAAATCATGGGGGTTTTGGATTCGGCAGCCACATCAATCATGGCCAAAGAGCCGGGGCTGGATGTGGTGCCGATAACCACGTCCACCTGGTCTTCATCTACCAGCTTGCGAATGCTTTTGACGGAGGTGGTGGTGTCCGAGGCATCGTCCAGCACGATGTAACGCACTGCTTGCCCGCCCATGGTGGTGGGCATGAGGGGGATGGTGTTACGCGCCGGAATGCCTAGCGAAGCTGTGGGGCCAGTGGCCGACACGACTACCCCAATCTTGATTTGCGCTTGCGCGCCCGCTACCAGCCCCCAGGCGCAAGCCAGGGCCACTGCGGTTTTCTGAATGCTTTTTTGCATCAATATCTCCTTGTGTTGTTGTAAGAGGGGAAGCGGGGCTACAGCTCCAGCACCAGCTTTTCCCCAGCTGCCCGAGAGCAGCAGGCCATCATGCGGTCATGCTGGGCACGCTCGCTAATGGTAAGAACTTTGTCGCGGTGGTCCACCTCGCCATCGAGCACACGCACTTCACAGGAGCCGCATAGCCCTTCGGTGCAGTCACACTGCACGTCGATGTTGGCTCCTTGCAGGGCAGAGAGCACGGTCTGGTCGGGCCGCACTTGCAAGGTAATGCCAGAGTCTTTGAGCTCCAGCTCAAAGCCGTGTTCTTTGCTGGGGTCTAGGGTGGGGGCCTCGGTATGGAAGTGCTCAATGCGCAGCGCTCCTTCAGGCCAGTGGCTGCTGCTATCTTGCAAGGCGGTGAGCATGCGCTCAGGCCCACAGGCGTAGATGCGCGTATCGGGTTGGACTTGGGCCAGCAAGGCGGCCAGGTCAGCACGCTGGCCTTCGTCCTTCGCATGAATGTGCAGGCGCTCGCCATGCAAGGCTTGCAGTGCTTGCAGCAAGGCCATACGGCTACGGCTGCTGCCGCAGTAGTGGATGTCGTAATCCATACCCAGCGCTTGGGCACGGGCTGCCATGGTGGCTACTGGGGTGATGCCGATGCCGCCGGCAATGAAGATGGCGCGCTTGTCTTCTTCATCAAAACGGAAGTGGTTGCGCGGCCCACGAATACGTAACTCCATACCTGGGCGCAAGTGCTCGTGAATCCAGGCTGAGCCGCCACGGCTGTCGGGGTCGTGGAGCACAGCGATTTCATAAGCCTGCCCATCCTGCGGGTCGCCACACAACGAGTATTGGCGCGACAGGCCCGTGTCACCACACTCCACGTCGATATGTGCGCCGGGTGCCCATTGGGGCAAGCTTTGGCCCTGGCTAGGCACGAGGCGCAGTAGCACGGTATCGGGGGTGAGTGCGCGTTTTTCTGCTACCTGCATGGGGCGGGTGATGGATTGCTTGGATGGTTCGCCTAAACGCACCGGCTGCTGGCGCTGCAAGATACCGGGGTCGCGAACCTCCGGGTTTTGTGCCGGATCCCATTCCACCCATAGGTGCGTGGGGCCACGGAAGGAGACGTTGGGGATGTAGTCAAACGCTTGCTTGGCCAGGCGGATGTGGGGCAGGCGGCGGGTGAGTTCTTCCAGATAGATTTGCAGCTCCATACGCGCCAGGTTTTTGCCCATGCACTGGTGGGAGCCATAGCCGAAGGTCAGGTGTTCGCTGGCGTTGTCGCGGCGCACGTCGATGGCCTCGGGGTCACTAAAGTGGCGCTCGTCATGGTTGCCTGAGGCCATGACTACCAGCACGCGTGAGCCCTTGGGAATCTTCACACCGCCAATTTCCGCATCGCGTGTGGCGTAGCGCCGCCAACTGGCTACCGAGCCGTTATGGCGCAGGCACTCTTCCACCGCGCCGGGGATGAGGCTGGGGTCGCGGCAGATGTCTTCCCAGACGCTGCGGTTTTCCAGCATGAGCTTGACTGCGTTGGTAATGCCCAGCGAGGTGCTCTCGTGCGCGGCCACGATGATGGCGGGCATCATGGAGTGAATGTAGGAGTCGTGCACCACATCCGGAAACTCCTTTTGCTTACGGATGGTGTAGCGCATCCAGCCTGGGCCATCGGGCGTGGCACGCATTTTTTCAACAATTTCACCACACAGCTGCCAGAACTTGCCGATGGAGTGGGCCACGTTAATCTGCTCTTCCGGAGTAGGCCGACCCCAGACGTTTACGGCATGCGCCACCGAGTATTTACGCAGCAGCGGCATGTCGCTTTCCTCAATGCCGAGAAAGTGCAGGCCAACGGTGAGCGGTGCTTCCCAGAACATTTCCTCAAACAGGTCAGCACGCCCGTTGTTGACGAAGCGGTCCACATACTCACGCGCTACGCGGCGCACCATGGGCTCATGCTCCTTGAGCGCCTCAGGCGTGAAAGGCTCAATCAGCGCCCGGCGGCGTGCCATGTGTGCTGGCTCAACCTCATTGACCATGGTGCGCTTCATGGCGTAGCCGTAGGTTTCAAGGATGGGTTCGACTTCGGGCACTACAGGTGTCATGCGCTCTAGTGCCACTGATGCATCAAAAGTTTGGTGGTCACGAAACACCGCTTTGATGTCGTCATAGCGCGTAACGACCCAGTAGCCAATCTTGGGGCTGTAGAACACAGGCTCTTGCGCACGCGCCCAGCGCAGGTACTCGGGCGGGTCGTCCTGGTAACCGTTCTCGAATGGATCAAATTCAGCAGCGCCTTTGCTGATGGGGCAACCCGTTGGGCCTTGTGCCTGCGTGGGTTGGGTCATGGCATGAAAGGGGCAGCCAGAAGCGGTAGCGGCATCCAAGCTCGAACCGGTGGTTTGCATAGAACTCTCCAACATCAAATTTAATCTTTGCGTAAATTTAATACGCTTTGCGTAATTTTAGACAGAGTACTTTCCCCTAGATTCTGTTAACGGCCACCCCAGCCCATGCGCTAACATGGTTGTTTCAACCTATGGCGCAGCCCCTGCTGCCTGCCACCCTTTCTTCTCTTATGCCTGCACAAAACAACCTCGAAGTCATGCCCGAAAGCCCTACCGCCCCGGCCAAGCGCGCAGGGCGTGACCGCCGCCAGCGTGTGCAGTCAGCAGAAATGGGCATGCTGGTGCTCAAAGGTCTGGCACAACTGGGGGGGCGGGCAAGCCTGAGCCACTTGGCCGCACATGTGCAGCACAGCCCGGCAAAGCTGCACCGCTACCTCACCAGCTTGCAGGAGGAGGGAGTGGTCTGCCAGGATGGCAGCAGCCAGCAGTACTACCTGGGGCACGAGGCCATACTGATTGGCCTGGCCGCCATCCGCCAGGCAGACCCCCTGCGCCTGGCAGAGCCAGCACTGGTGCAGCTGTGTGAAAACTTTGGTATGACCAGCTTTAGTGCTGGGCAACAAAGGCCCCACCGTGGTGCGTATGGAGGAACCTGCTCTGCCCGTCACCATCAACGTGCGTGTTGGCTCAGTCCTGTCGTGGCTGTGGTCGGCTACTGGGCGTGCCTTTTTAGGCTTCTTGCCTGAGCAGGCTGCCCTTCCCATGGCACAGCTGGAGTGGCAAGCCACACCCAAGGAGCAGCGAGACTTGCTCCCCGGCAAGCAGCCCTTGCTCCAGCTACGGCAGGCGGTGCGGGCGCATGCTTGCGTCACCGTCACGGGTACCAATCTGCCTGGGGTCAGTGCGCTATCAGCCCCTGTTTATGGCCATGATGGGCAAATGTGCGCAGCACTGACCATGCTGGGCTCCAGCGGCAGTTTTGATGCAGCCCTGGATGCAGCACCCGCCAAAGCTGTCTTGGCACAAGCACAACACATCAGCCAGCAACTGGGGTTTGCCAAAATTTAAGCCTGCGCACTCAGATATGCATCAATCTGCACTAGGCAGTGCAACACCTCTTGTGCTGGTGGTGGGGGCTGGCGCTGGCCCCATTCATGCTCTGCCAGCGGGTGCACGCTGCAGCTGGTGGGCAGAGGGCCTTGGGCATCCAGCAGGGCATGCAGGCGGGCAATCAGTACCCATTGCAGCCATTGCTCAATGCGCAGGGTATCCACCATAAAGGGCATAGTGGAGCTCAAAGCCTCTGCACTGGGCGGGTAGGTCTCCCATAGCTGGGCATGGCGCAAGGCTTGCTCCAGCGCTTGCAACAAGGCACGCAGTGGCGCTTGAGAAGATGCAGAAGGGGAAGGAGGGGAGGGTGGTAAATCAAGCATGGCTGCAATCCTTGGCGTTGGTGAATCAGGCTGGGCGGGAACACCCAATGGCAGCTGGTGTACTGGCATCTCCCCCAGCAGCATAAGAGGGGGGCTTTTAGACTCTGACGCCATGTCTAATCTGTCTAATGTCAGTCCTACTTCTTTGGCGGCATCTGCTGCCAGCGTTCAACCAGCTGCTACGGGCTTGCAGGGGGTAAAGCGCCGCATTCTATTTGTAAGCCTGTATGAGCTGATTGCCATTGTCTGCGCCAGTTTGCTGTTTGTAGTGATTGGGCAAGAGCCTGCAGCCTCTGGCGTGATGGCGGTGCTGGCCTCAGCCATTGCGGTGGCGTGGAACGTCACCTTTAACCACTTGTTTGAGCGCTGGGAGGCAAGCCGCGCTGTGCGTGGGCGCTCTGTAGGTCGCCGTATTGCCCATGCCTTGGGTTTTGAAGGCGGATTGGCCTGTATTTTGATACCCCTCATGGCCTGGTGGTTTGGCATCAGCTTGTGGAATGCCACGGTGATGCAATCGGGGCTGCTGCTGTTCTTTTTGACTTACACCTATGTGTTTAACTGGTCGTTTGACCGCATTTTTGGTCTGCCCGCTTCTGCCCAGTAAGCGGGGCTAGCAGACCACACAGCCCATGCGCATTCAACTGCTTTCTGACCTGCACCTGGAAGTGCACCCGCACTTTCAGCCCCAGCCTGCACCGGAAGCGGATGTTTTGGTGCTGGCGGGGGATATTGGTGCCTACCAAGGCAAGCACCAGGTGGCCGGCCCCTATTTTGGGCTGGAGCGCTTCTCTCCGCTGCCGCAGTATGCGGGTTGGCCCTGCCCTGTAGTGTTTGTGCCGGGCAACCATGAGTATGACTTGCAAGACTGGGATGCCGCCCACCGCCGCTTACGGCGCATTTGCGAGCAGCTGGGCATTATCTGGCTAGAGCGCGAAAGCCTGGTGCTGGATGGTGTGCGTTTTCTAGGCACCACGCTCTGGACAGATTTTGATGCCATCGCCCTGACTGACCCTGCCGTGCAAGCTGGTGATATGGGCCAGCTGCTGCGCCTGCGAGAGAAGGCATTTCGCGCCGCCAATTACTACCTGAGCAAAACGGGGGGCCGCCGCCAAGGCCGCCTATTTTTGGCTGAAGATGTGCGCGCACAAGCCCTGGTGTGCCAAAGCTGGTTACGCCAACAGCTAGCGCAACCCCACACGGGCAGCACGGTGGTGGTTACCCACTTTGCCCCCAGCCTGCGCAGCGCAGACCCGCGCTATGGCATGGCAGCGGGAACGGCAGGTTTTTGCAACGCCCTGGATGATTTATTGCCCCATGCCCAACTTTGGCTGCATGGCCACCTGCATACCCCGCTAGACTACAACGCCAGCGGCCACCACCCCAATGGCTTGGCGTGGCAGTGCCGTGTAGTGGCCAACCCTTTGGGCTATGCCTACAAGCAAGAGCAGGCTGGCTTTATCCCAAAATCATGTATTCCGCTCGATACTGCCGCCTCTGCAACTGGCCCACATACCCTGTAACCCCATCCTGGAGCGTTTGACACCATGAAAATCCTACTGGCCGTTGATGGCAGCCCCTACACCAAGAAGATGCTCACCTATCTGTCCGCCCATGACGAGCTGATAGGCGGCAACCGCAACCAATACAGCGTGCTGACTGTACAAAACGCCTTGCCCGCCCGCGCCCGCGCCGTGCTGAGCAAGGCCATGCTCGATGAGTACTACCAAGAGGAAGCCACCAAGGTACTAGAGCCTGTGCGTAAATACTTGGCACAAAACAGCATTGCCCCCGAAGAGCTGATGGAAGTTGGCGCACCCGGTGAAACCATTGCCCGCATTGCAGAGCAGGGCAAGTACGACCTGATTGTGATGGGCACCCAGGGCCACGGCGCATTGGGCCGCTTGGTGATGGGCTCAGTCAGCACCCAGGTGCTGGCCAATTGCAGCGTGCCGGTGCTGCTGATTCGCTAACATCGGGCAGATTCGTATTTTTCAGGAGGGCCACTTCTCATGGCAGTCAATAAAGTAATTCTGGTGGGCAACCTGGGGCGTGACCCCGAGCTGCGCACCTTCCCCAATGGCGGGCAGATAGCCAATGTGACCATTGCCACCACCGAGCGCTGGCGCGACCGCAACACCGGCGAAAACCGCGAAATCACCGAATGGCATCGCGTGGTTTTCAACGACCGCCTGGCAGAAGTGGTGGGGCAATACCTGCGCAAAGGCAGCCAGGTGTATGTGGAAGGCAGCCTGCGCACCCGCAAATGGACAGACCAACAAACCGGCCAAGAGCGCTACGCCACAGAAATTCGCGCTGACACCATGCAAATGCTGGGTAGCCGACAGCAAGGTGGTGGTGGCAACAGCGGCCAGGATGATGGTGGTTGGGGCCAGCAGCAGCACGCAAGCGGGGGCTACGGCGGCCAGCCAGCCCAGCAGCAGCGCCCACCTATGCAGCAACAACAGCCGCAGCAGCAAGCCTACCAGGCCCCCCCTGCCCAAGCGCCCGCTCCGGCACCTATGCCAGCAGCCCCAGCGCCTGCCGCCAGCGCGGGTTTTGACAACTTCGCGGACGACGATATTCCCTTCTAATCATCGCCCGCAGCAGGGCCGCCTAGCGCTTGGCGGCCTGCTCCACCTGGGTTTGGCAGGTAATGCAGCGCCCCGCTTGCGGCTGGGCCTGCAAGCGCGCTAAGGCGACGGACTGGCCACAGTCTGTGCACTCGCCATAAGACCCCTCCTCCAAACGCTCTAATGCTTCGCGTACCTGCACCAGCTCGGCGTGGTCGCGCGCAGCCTCTGCTTCGCGCACCATGCTGCTGGCCATTTTGTTGGCCTGGTCACGGGGGCTGCCAGCGGGGTCGGCCAAGCCTTTGCTGGTCGCCGTGGCGGTATCCAGGGTTTCGCGCTGCACTACATCCAGCTCTTGCAGCAGCTGCTCCCTACGGGCTTGCAGCAGTTGACGAAAATCATGCAATTGCTCAGGTGTTAAAACAGAGTTATTCATCATTCAAGCTCCGAAAAATAAAGCATTCCATCATTATCAGGCCAGTAACCACACCCAGGCTTGCCCCTCTGGCAAAACCGCAACGGCTCTGAGCGACTTAATTTGGCAAAGCTGCTGCACCAAGCCAGGCAGCGGGTAAATAGACGATGCTGGCAAACTACGCAGCTCTACTTCTGCGCTGGTATGCAGGTACAGCACATCAGGCTGCTGATTGGCCCAATTTTTTACCCGCAAACTATACCGTGGCGCTGAAGGGGCTTGCGGTACAGGCAAGCCCAGCCATTGCTCAAAATTCAAGCTAGCCACGTCTGAATTATAGGGATAAAGCCCTTGCACCCTCCTGGCCTCCAAGCCAAAGCAAAAACCCGTTTGGCTGCGGATATGTACCACTTCCAGAAATAAGCCTTCATTCAAGGCGCACCCCCTTGAACAGCGGCATCCGCCCCCAGGCTTTTGGCATAACTGGCCAGCAAGCCCAATACATCAATCACGGTAATGGGCTGTTCTTTCCAATGCACCACTCCAGTAATGAGGGGGCGTAAATCTTCAGTGACGTTGGCAGGTGGGGCTTGCATTTGGCTGGCAGGAATATCCAGCACGTCCAGCATGTGGTCAACGTAAATACCACTTTCCACACCACCGCCTTTGCACAGCAAAATGGTATCGGTTGAATTTTTCTTATCGGCGGCCTTGGTTTTGGTGGTGTGTAGCTTATCGTGAATAGCAATCACTGATGCAATATCCCCCCTGACATTGATCACACCTTGCAAAAACTCAGGGCAGCCAGGCACAAAATGTACGGGGGTATCGACCAACACCTCTTGCACATACTGCCCCATAAAAGCGTATTGCTGATGGCCTAAAGAGAAAACCACCAGCTTAATCTCTGGCTCATCTACGTTTACGATATCCCGCTGGGCATCCAGCCTTTGGCTGAGAATATCTTCCAAGCCTATACTGCCACTAGCCTGCTGCGATGATGTCATGGCTTATTCCTCAAAAACCTCGGTGGATAGCACTACGCAGTTGCGGCCTTGGTGCTTGGATTTATACAGCGCTCTATCTGCCATTTCGCGTAATTGCTCTAGGCGTTGATAGGTGGGAAAGCTGGCAATACCCGCACTAAAACTGCACTGAAACTGCTCACTATCGCTATAAAACACCACACGCGAGAAATCTTCGCGCAGGGCATCAATCAGGTGGTAAGCCTCTTCAGGGCTGGTGTGGTGCAGAATAATGGCAAATTCCTCACCCCCATAGCGCCCCACAATATCGGTATTGCGCAAACGCTGCTGCAATAGGCGCGAGAGTGCCAGCAGCACCTGGTCACCCATAGGGTGGCCATAGGTGTCATTCACCAGTTTGAAGCGGTCTAAGTCCAGCATGACAAAGCTCACCGTTTCAGCGTTGCGCCTTGCCAAAGATATGGCGTTTTCCAGCAGCTGCGTGGTCATGGTGTGGTTGAACAGCCCCGTCAGGCTGTCACGCGCCATCAGCATACGCAGGGTGCGCATGCGCTCTGCACGAATGGCCACGGCTGCCACCAATTGCTGCGGATGAACAGGCTTGGTGATAAAGCCTTCCGCCCCAATGCGCATGGCAGAGAACAGCTTTTCCTTGTCCGTCTCTGAGGTCAGGTACACGATGGGCAGGCCTACGTGCTGGGATTCTTGGCGAATCACGCTGGCCACTTCACGTCCGCTGCAATGGGGCATGTACATGTCCATCAGCACCAGGTCAGGGCGGAAGCTATCGAGCACTTCCAGGGCCAGGCGTGGGTCGTACAGCTCTTGGGTGGCCATGCCCGCCTCTTGCAGCAAGATGGCGTGGTAGTGCGCCACCTCGGGGTCATCATCAATGATGAGCACGCGAAAGGCTTCTGTCTGGTTTTGGCGGGTGAGCTGATCAAGGGTTGCCACCAAATCATTCACTCGCACCGGCTTGGTGAAGTAGGCTTGGCCCCCCGCCCGCACCGCCCCCAAGCGGGCCTCAAAATCATGGCGCGAGGAGAGGAATATGGCCGGCAGGGGCTGGCCTGTTTCCTTCACCACTTTTTGGAGCACCTCAATGCCTGCGCTGCGGCCCTGGGGGAACTGGATGTCCATCAGCACCGCATCAGGGCGCTGGATATCCAGGGCAGCCATCAAGGTTTGCGGATCAGTGAAGCAGCGGGTTTGGTAGCCAAAACAGCTCAACTGGGTGGAGATCTGCTCTAGCAGCATGGCCTCATCATCACAGATGTACACCAGCCGGCCCCCACGGCGCCCGCTCTGAACTACGCCTGAAAGCTGGGAGGCCGATAAGGCCAGAGAGGCCCCGCCCCGCTCTTGCTTTGCGCCTGCATCCGCCTCTTCCTTTTGTGGTTGCAAGGCTTGGGTTACCGCTTGGCGCAGGGCATCGACATAGGTGGCCAAACCACTTCGCCAGTCTGGGGCCAGGTCGGTGGCTATGCCAGAGTCCACAGCGGCTTGTAAAACGGCCTCGCCCGCGCCCGCGCTGTGGCCAATGGCTTCAAAACCAAAAGAGCGGCCTGTGCCTTTCACGCTGTGCAGCAGGCGGTGCAGCTCTTGCAGTGGCTCAATTTCAAGGTAGGGGCTATCTTGCAGGGCTTGGGCAAGTTGCTCTATTTGCTGCAAGCGGGCGGGCAGTTGCTCCAGGTACTTGACCCGCAAGCGCGCAATGCGCTGGCTAGCACTGGTGGCAGGGGGGACAGAGGGGGTGGCAGTCATAAGTGCTAAACCTGCTTGGGGTAGCGCGATAAAACCTCCGCCATCACGGCGGGCAGGCTTTCTTCCAGCATGAAGTCCTTGGTCAGGCAACCGTCCAGGCGCGGCTCTTGGGCCAGCAGGCCTGCAGGCTCATCCCCCGTTAAAAGGATGAAGGGCAAAGCATTGCCCTGCTCACGCAGCTCGCGAAACAGGTCAATGCCGCTGACCATGGGCATATTCATATCGCTCAAAATAAGGGCAATGTCGCTATGGGCATTGAGCTGCTCCGCAGCCTCGATGGCGTTTTCTGCAACCACGGCGCTATGGCCCATGCCTTCCACCACTGCGGCAGTCATTTCAGCAGCCAATCCGTCGTCATCCACCACCAGTACTTTCATCATTGTGTTCCTTAACTGCTTATCTTCTTTACTTTTTATGGGTTTGCCAATGCCACTTTAGCCCAGTAGGGCGCGCAAAGTGGCCACCAGGTTGCTTTGGTCAAAGTCGCCTTTGACGATATAGGCATCTGCGCCCACTTGCATGCCACGGCGCTTGTCCTCCTCTTTCTCGCGGGAGGTGATGATGACAATCGGCGTATCCGCATACTGCGTATGCTGGCGCAGCTGGGCCGTGAGGGTGAAGCCATCCATATAGGGCATCTCCACATCGGTGAGGATGGCATCAAACGGTTCTTTCAAGGCTTTGCGCAGGCCATCGGCCCCGTCTTCCGCCAGACTGACGCGGTAGCCATGGGCCTGGAGCACGTCCTTCTCAATCTCGCGGGTGTTCAGCGAGTCATCCACTACCAGCACATGGTAGGGCACATCCCCACGGCCATCGCTGCCAGGCTCGCCAGCGCCACTGCGGGCCTGGCGCAACTGGCGGGCATGCTCTAGCAGGGCGGGGGCGTGCAGCACACTCAGTAGCTCGTTTTTGCCGGTGCTCACCATACCTGACACCCAGGGCAGCTTGCGCATATGCGGGGGCAGGGGTTTGATGACCATATCGCGCTCATCGAGCAGGGTATCGACTTGCAGGGCAATTTTTTCATGGCGCACTTGCAGCACCACGAGCAGCATGCCCAGGTCTTGCCCGCCTGCCCCCTGCTGACCAGGGCCTGACTGTGGCGGCTGGGGCAGTTGCAGCAGCTCGGCCAGCGGCACCACAGGCACAAATTCATTGCGGATGATGACGGCCTGACGCTCTGCCACCTGCATCAGGGCGCTATGCGGCAGGCGCAATAACTCGGCCACATGCTGGGCGGTAAAGCCAAAGGCCAGGTCTTGGGCCTGCACCAAGAGCACGCGCAGCATGGCCAAGGACAGGGGCAGCCGCAGGCTGAACAAGCTGCCCTGGCCAGCCCGCGTTTCCACCTGGATGCTGCCTTGCAGGTCGTCCAGGATGGTTTGCTTGACCACATCCATGCCCACGCCACGGCCAGAGAGGTCGGTAATCATGCTGCTGGTGGAAAAGCCGGGCTGAAAAATCAAATCCACCGCTTCCTGGTCACTCAGGGCGGCGGCCTTTTCTGCGGTCAGCAGGCCTTTCTTTACCGCCTTGTCGCGCACGGCTGCGATGGGGATGCCACCGCCATCGTCGCTGATGTCCACCACCACCCAGCCACCGTCCTGCCGCGCTGCCAGGCGTAGCCGCCCTTGGGCGGGCTTGCCTTGGGCTAAACGCTGCTCGGGCATTTCAATGCCATGGTCCACGGCGTTGCGGATGAGGTGGATGATGGGGTCAGAGAGCTTGTCAATCAGTTGGCGGTCTAGCTCAATCTCGGTGCCGCTGATTTGGCAATCCACCTGCTTGCCCACGCTACGCGCCAGCTCACGCACCAGGCGGGCGGCAGGCTCCAGCACGATGGCCAAGGGCAGCATGCGCATGATCAGGGTTTTGTCGTGCAGCTCATCCATCAGGCTTTCTTGGGCCTGCACATCTTCTTTTAGCTGGCGCACAAACTGGCGCAGGGCGGGCAATGGGCGGCTGGGGCGGGCCGCGTTACTGCTGCTGGCTGCTGGGGTGCTGGCCTCGTCTTGGGTGCTGCTCCATTGGCGCTCTAGGTGCTGGGCTTCTACCAGGCGTTGGCGCATACGCGCGTGGCTGGAGACGACTTCGCCCATCAGCTTGATGAGCTCGTCCAGCTTTTCCAGGCGCACGCGCACGGTATCGGCGGTTTTGAGCTGGGGCTCGGCGGCATCAGTGGCTTTTTGAGTGGGAATGGGGGTGGGCGCAGGCGCGGGGGTGCTAGCCAAGACGGGGGCAGCAGGGACTGGCTCTACGGCCTCGGGCGGGGCTGCGGGGGCTGGGGTGGGGGTGGTTTCAGTGGCTTGAGCCGCTTGGCCAGTGGCGGCTTGCTCCAGCGCTTGGCACAGGGCGGCATCTACGGGGGGCACGCTGTCTACCCCACCTTGGGCCAATTGCTCGACCATAGCGCCCAGTTGGTCAGAGGCGCGGTACAGCACCTGCCCCAGTGCGGGGCTGTAGGCCAGGCTGCCTTCGCGCAAAGCGCCCAGCACGTCTTCCAGCTTGTGCGCCGTCTCGCTAATGCTCATCAGCCGCAGCATGCGCGAAGAGCCTTTGATGGTGTGGGCCGAGCGGAAGATGGCGTTCACCGCTTCCGCATCGGCGTTGCCCGTATCCAGGGCGGCAAAGCCTTGCTCCAGGCGGCCCAGGTGGTCGCGCGCTTCCTCCACAAAGCGGGTGATGAATTTTTGGATGTCTATCGCCATGGTCTGCCTAAGCTGCCTTACTTATTTACTATGCCTGCGCGGCGGTTTGCGCCAAATAGCGTTGGCAGAGGAAGCGAATATCCTGCGCAGGCAAGGCCAGGGGCAGGTAACGGATGCCATGCTGGGCAGCATCGGCAGCGCTGGCCTCTTCTGGCAGCAGTTGCAAGACTACCCGCCAGGCGCGGCGGGCCGCATCTACCGCGCCAGTGCTGCGCAAGGCATCGGCCAGAAAGTAATGTGCGGGCCAGCAGGCTTGGTGGGCATAAATCGCTTGGCGAAAGTGGGGAATGGCTGCTTGCGGCTGCTCGCTCCACTTGGCGGCCAGCCCCAGCAGCATGCAGGCATCAACCGACCAGGCATCCGCATCCAGCACCTGCTGGGCCAGGGTTTGGGCAGCGGCAAAGTCTTTGCGCTCTAGCAGGGCGTAGGCCAGTAACAACTGGGCTTGCTGCGGGCTTTGGCCAGCTGCGCTGGCTTGTGCCAGGGCAGATTGCAGCAGGGGGATGGCCCGCTCAGGCTGCTTGTTGTGCAAAGCCTGCTGGGCTTGGGCCAGGCAGTCTGCCAAGCTGGCGGGGGGCGCTGCCGGCGGCTGTGGCGCTGGCATGCGCCAGCCCGCAGGCACTTGCAAGGGCTGGAGCGCAAGCAGCCGTGCCGCTGAAGGCGGTGCATTAGAGGCGCTGCGGGTGCTGGACGCTGGCGGCAACGCCAAGACATTCCCCCCATGAGGCCCATTGGGCTGATTAGGCTGGCGCAAATGCGCAGGCACCGAAGCGGGCTGGCCTTGAACAAAGTAGAACAGCCCCGCCTCTTCCACCAGGGGCAGCACGCCCAGGTCATTGGCCAGGGTTTCCGCCGTGCCAATCATGAGTACACCATCGGGCTTGAGCAACCGGGCCAGATTGCGCTGAATCTGTTTGCGCGTGGGCTGGTCAAAGTAAATCGAGACGTTGCGAAAGAAAATCACATCGCAGCCCTGCAAGGCAGCGGGGCTGTGGTCGCTCAGCAAGTTCAGCTCATAAAACGATACGGCGCGCTGTATCTCTGGGGAAATCTGCCAGCCCCGCCATGCGGCACCGGGGGTGAAGAAGCGCTCACGCTGCGCAGCCGCCACCCCACGAAATGAGAAGTCTGAATACCGGCCTGCACGTGCCTTGGCCAGGGCTTGGCTGTCAATATCTGCGCCCATGATGTGAAACCAGCGGCTGGCGTTATCACCATATTTTTGCCACAGGGCCATGGCCAGGGAGTAAGGCTCCTCCCCCGTAGAGCAGCCTGCTGAGAGTATGCGCACCGGCTGGCTATTGCCGTAATGCGCCAGCAGGCGCGGCATCAGCTGGTTGACCAGTAGCTGGATTTGCTCTGGCTCGCGGAAGAAGTAGGTTTCATTGATGGTCAGCAGGTTGACCAGTTCTTGAAACTCCTCCTCAGGCTGGGCGGCCTGCTCATAGTCACTCGCGACGATGCCCAAAGCCTGGCTGCGCTGGTGTACGGCTTGAACCAGCTTTTCAGTATCAGCCCCTTCAAACTGCAGGCCGCAGCGCTGCTTGACCAGGGCTTGCAGGCGCTGCACTTGCTGCGCATTCAGGTTGGTGCTCATGGCTGCACTCCAAAGCCAGACCAGCCATAGCGCACCAGCGCCCCTAGGCGGGGGGCAATCTCTGCCAGGGGCAGGACTTGGCGCACCGCCCCTTGCTCTACGGCGCAGCGGTTCATGCCATAGACCACTGAGCTGGCTTCATCCTGCGCCAGCGTAAAGCCGCCACGGGCGCGAATGGCTGCTATGCCAGCGGGGCCGTCGTGGCCCATGCCACTCAGAATCAGCCCTATGCAGTGGGGGCTAAAAATAGCCGCTACCGATTGCAGCAACATATCGCAGCTGGGGTGATACAGGTCCGTAGGGTGGCTGGGTAACAGGCGAATCAGGCCCTGCGGTGTCAGCTGGGCGTTGTACTCTGAGGGGGCGATATAGATATGGCCAGGCTGCAAGAGCTGGCCGTCCTGCATCAAATGCACGGGCAGGGTGCTGATGCTGGCCAGCCAATCGACCATGCCCTGGGCAAAGCCATCAGAAATATGCTGGGCCACCACCACCGGCCAGGCAAAGCTGGCTGGCAGCTGGGGCAGTATCTGCGCCAAGGCCTGCGGCCCGCCTGTGGAGGAGGCAATCGCCAACACCCCCGCAAACCCCACCCCATTGGCCCCAGTGGCTGGCTGCCCCACCGCTGCTGGTAAGACCACTGGCTCGGTAGCGGCGCTCAGTGCTGCCAATGCTGGCGCAGTGGGTAGCGCATCACGGCGGCGCGGGCGGGTAATAACAGACACCCCCGCCAGCAGGCGCACACGGCTGGCCAAGTGGGCAGCGGCCTCAAGCGAGGTGTCGGGCTTGGGCACCACTTCAATCGCCCCCAGGGCAATGGCCTCTAGCGCCTGCTGGGCATCAGCGGCGCTGCTGACCACCAAAATCGGCACTGCGCGGCTGCACATGATGGCCTCAATGGCTTCTAGCCCGCCCATGCGGGGCATCTCTAAATCCATGGTGATGACATCGGGCCTCAGGCTTTCAGCCAGCTCTAACGCCTGTTGCCCGTTGCTGGCTTCTCCTGCCACCACAATGCCTGTGTGTGCTTCCAAAATTGCACGCAGCAGGCTACGCGCAAAGCTGCTGTCATCGGCAATCAGTACCCGAATGGCGGTTGTGCTGGGGGATTGTGCAGACACTGTGACCTCGTTTGCCAAAGCGCTTACTCAGTCACCCGGCCTAGCTTGAACTGCTGCACCATGCGGTCAAGGTGGGAGGAAAGCGCTGTCATCTCCTGGCTGATTTGCGAGATACGGCTCATGGACTGCGCGGTTTGCGTGCTGGCGGTGACGATTTCACGCAGCGCCACCACCACCTGGCTGCTGGCCGTCTTCTGTTGCTGGGTGGACAGGGAAATCTGCTGCGCCGCACCGCTGGTCTGGCTGGCGGTTTGCACAATGTCGTTCAGCCTGTCAGTGGCGTGGGCACTGGCTGACAAACCGGCCTCAATCCCCGTCACGCCTTTCTCTGAGGTAATCACCAGGCGGGCAATGGAGTCTTGAATTTCGTTGATGCGCTCTTCAATCTCGCGGGTGGAGTCGGTCACGCTATCAGCCAAGCGGCGGATTTCCCCCGCCACCACAGAAAAGCGCTTGCCCGCTTCACCCGCGCTAGAAGCTTCTAGCGCGGCGTTGAAGGCAATCAGCTTGGTCTGGTCGGCCACGGTGTTAATCAGCTCCATGACGCGGCTGATTTGTTTGGACTTGGCGCCCAGCGCCACGATTTCTTCCAGGCTGTGCTGGTTGTCGCTGCGGATGTCGTTCATGCGCGTCAGCACGGTCTGCATGGCCTCCGAGCCTTTGCGCGAGCCATCCAAAGTCTGGTTGGCAATATCCACCACCGAGCGCGAGTGGTCGGCAATCTGGGTGGAGGAGGCTGACAGCTCTTCCATCGTGGTGGTGATTTCCGCCACGGAAGAAGACATCTGCGTAGAGGTGGCCGCCTGGCCGCTCACCGCCTCGACAATATCCTGGGCTGCGCCATGTACCTTGGCGGCGTTTTGGCTGACATCTGCCACCAGCTCGCGCAGTTTGTCTTGCATGGCCTGGGTGGCTTGGGCCAGGGCGGCCACCTCATCAGCCCCTGCCAATTGCACCTTGCTGGCCAAATCGCCATGGGCCACGCGGTTCACGCCCTCCACCACCGTGTGCAGGCGGGCCACAATGTGCCGCGCCAGCCATTGGGTCATGATGAGCCCCAGGATGAAGGACACCAACCCCACCCAAATCGCTGTGCTGCGTGCGTTATCCAAAGAAGCTTGGAAGGTGCTGCTGTCCATGGCAATTTCCAGCACACCAATGGTTTTGCCAGAGAAGTCTTTCACCGATGCGGCATAAACCGCGTGGGGCTTGCCCTGCAAGGTGCGGTGGTCTAACTGCACCACCCCCTGCATGGCCTGCTGCAAGGTGGCGTTGCTGAGCAAAGGCTCTTTCCCCAAAGTGCCAGCCAGCGTGGTGAAAGTGCTTTGCTTCGAGTCATACAAATGCAGGCTGGCATCCACGCCGTTTTGCGCCTTGAAATGCTCAAAAAATGGCTGCCCAAAGCTCATGCCAAACTCTACCGAGCCTAGGTGCTTCACCCCATCGAGCCACACCGGCACAATGCCGCGCGCGCCCAAGCCTGCCACGCCCCCTTCCAGGCCACGCACGGGCTTTTTCTCTTTGTTGGTTGCTAGCACGGTAAAGCGAAAGGCTGATAAATCATCACCAAACTTCTCAGGCCTATGCACCCGCAGCCAAGAGGTAGCCGGCGAGGTGTGAAACTGAAACTGCTCTACCCCATAGTCATCTGCCAAAGTTTTATAGCCTGGCACAAACCAGTTGGCCACCTCCTGGCGGTCACCCACGGCAAAGCTTTCTTGTACTTGCGGAATATTGGCCACCAGAGCGCTTAAAGCCTCTGCGGTGCGGCTCTCAGCAGCGATGGCGTTGTGAATGGCTTGTAGATGGGCATCCAGAGCGCTGCGCTCAGCGGCCTCCACCAAGCGCGTCATATTGTTGAGGTTGGTCAGGGTCAGCACCGCCCCAACCCCACCAATGGCCACCCCCATAACGAGCATGATTTTTGGCCACAGTCGAAAATTTTGAAACATGGATACACCCTTGGTAACGGCAGGTAAGCGGCAACTATAAAGCCAGCGCCTTGCGCAGAACACGTTATTTCACGTTCTGCGCCAAGCCCTGGGCCATTTCAACAAAGGCGCGCACGGCGGGAGAGCTTTCACGTTGGCGCCAAGCCAGTATCAGCTGCACCTCTTCATGAAAATCACTCAGAGGGCGAAACACAACGCCAAGCTGGCTAAAACGCTGCTGGGACAAGGGCGTAATCACAATGCCATAACCTGCTGCTGCCAAGCTGGTGGCGGTAATAAAGTCATTGACGTGGTATTCAGCCTGTATGGGAAAACCCGCCAGGGAAGCCAGACGTGCAAGCAGCTCGGAAAAGCCCTCGTTTTCATTGAATTGGGGGGCAATAAATGTTTGCTCACGCAAATCATGGCAGTAGAGCTTGTCTTTGCGCGCTAATGGGTGGGTTTGCGGCATGGCAATGACCAGAGGCTCGCTATGGAGCAAGCAGGTGCGCACTTCACTGGGGTAGCGCCGACGCGGACGCACAATGCCGACATCCAGCTCCCCATGCTCCAGGGCCTGGAGCTGGCTAGGGGTATCCAACGCCAAGAGCTGCATACGCACCTGGGTATGGCTGAGGCGAAAGCGCTCCAGTATGTGCGAGAGCATGCCAGAGGTGACGGCTGAGGCGATATAGCCCATGCGCACATGGCCTTGCAGCCCCTGCGCAGCCAGCTGCCCCACTTGCTGAGCACGGCGCATATGGCGCAAGGCGCTAAGCGCTTCAACATAAAACAGGCGGCCCGCATCGGTAAGCGTAATAGGCTGGCGCTTGTGGCGCTCCAGAAGACGCACGCCCAAATGCGCCTCCAGCTGCTGGATTTGCACGCTGACGGCTGACTGTGCAACGCCTAAGCGATCGGCGGCTTTGGAAAAGTGCAGCTCTTGCGCAACAGCAACAAAGTGCTCTAGCTGACGGTAGGTGAGCATCGAATTTTTAATCTGAAAAATCTATAAAAAAATAATAATATCCATAGGAATAATATCAAAAACTTGAATTTAAATCGGGGCATCGCAAGCTTTTCTTGCTCTTGGGCTTCTTCCTTCTTTTTCTTTTTGCATGAGGTCAACCATGAACGCACCCATCCCCGCCAGCTATCTCGCCCCTGCCGCTAATTACGACGTGGCCCCACACCCTGACCATCCGCGCGTTCTGAACTTCACCATCAAGACAGAGGCTTTACAAGCTTTTTTAGATGATGTGCGCACCATTGATGTGCAGAACCTGGAGTACGTGCCTTTTATGCGCTTTGCCCTGGCACGCAAACTCACCGAGCGCGTAGGGGTGGATTTTTCAGAAAAACTCAATGCCGTGGTGCGTGACCGCCGCTACGGTGGCTTTACCCTAGGCTGGCAGGGAATCACACAGGATGCTGATGACTACGTCAAGCTGGGCACGGCTGTTGGGCATTTGATGGGGCCAGCCAACCATGACTCCATGTCCAACAAGTTTTACGCCCGCTTTTTAGTCAAGCACACGGACAATAGCGACTCCTACCTGCGCCAGGCGTACCGCCTCTTTACCTTGCACACCGATGGCACTTTTGTCACCGAAGCCACCGACTGGCTGCTGATGATGAAGTTCTCAGAAGAAAACGCCGTGGGTGGCGAGTCGCGCTTTTTGCACTTGGACGACTGGGAGGATTGCGCCAAGTTTGCCGCTGACCCCCTAGGCTCCAAACCTTTGGAGTACAAAGCCCCTGGCTCTAAAAATGTGGATGAGCAAGTGAAGCGCCCCGTATTTTTCCATAGTGAGTTTGGCCTCTCCATGTCATTTATCGACCAGTTTGCACAGCCACGCAATGCTGCAGAAGCCCAGTATCTGCAAGAGCTTTCTGAGTCCATGGAAAACTCTGCCGCTACCAAAACCGTGCGCCTCCCCGTAGGCAGCTTGGTAGTGCTGAATAATTACTTCTATCTGCACGGACGCGCACCTTTTCAGAAAAATGAAAATCTGCACCGAGAGCTGATGCGTCAGCGCGGCTTTTTTGCCCATTAAGCTGCTGCTTGCAACGCTTGGCCAGCCCTGAGGGTTGGCTCTGTTGGAAACCTCCCTACGATGTCTGCCCCTTTGTCTTCTTCCCCCCCTGCCGCCAGCGCCCAGGCCGCTTATGGTCAGCGCCAAGGGCTGCCCAAACGCTTGCAAAAAATTCTGTCTTTGGATGATTTTGAGCAGGCCGCTCGTGCCCATCTGCCCCGCCCCTTGTTTGGCTATATCGCTGGGGCGGCTGAAGACAATGCCTCCTTGCTGGCCAACCGCTGCAGCTTTGGCCGCTATGGCTTTTGCCCTAACGTGATGGTCGATGTTTCTGCACGCACGCAAGCGGTGGATATTTTTGGCCAGCGCTACGCCAGCCCTTTTGGCATCGCGCCGGTAGGCATCAGCGCTATTTCAGCCTATCGGGGGGATTTGGTGCTGGCACAAACCGCAGCGCAGCAAGGCATTCCTGCCATCATGAGCGGCACCTCTTTGATTGCCATGGAAGACGTTGCCCGTGCCGCACCGTCCACCTGGTTCCAAGCCTATTTACCCGGGGACAGCAGCCGCATGGATGGGCTGATTGAGCGCATTGCAGCCGCTGGCTTTCAGACCTTGGTGGTCACGGTAGATATTCCTGTGTGGGCGAACCGCGAAAACAATGTGCGCACAGGCTTTTCCATGCCGCTGCGCCCATCTTTGCGCCTGGCTTGGGATGGCATGGTGCGCCCACGCTGGTTGCTGGGCACGTTTTTGCGCACTTTGCTCAAGCACGGTATGCCCCACTTTGAAAACTCCTTTGCCACACGGGGCGCACCCATGCTCTCCAGCAGCGCCATACGTGACACGACGGGGCGCGACCACCTTAACTGGCAGCACCTGGAGCGCATACGCCAGCGCTGGCAGGGCAACATGGTGATTAAAGGCATCTTGAGCGTGGCCGATGCCCAGCGTGCCCAAGCCCTGGGGGCGGATGGAATAATTGTTTCCAACCACGGTGGCCGCCAGCTTGACGGTGCCGTCTCTCCCTTGGTGATGCTGCCGCATATTGTGGATGTGGTAGGCCACACCACGACCGTGATGATGGACAGCGGCGTGCGCCGTGGCTCCGATGTGCTCAAAGCCCTGGCCTTGGGCGCACGCATGGTGTTTTTGGGCCGCCCCTTTATGTACGCCGCTGCCGTTGGCGGTAGCGCTGGGGTAGAGCACGCCATCGCCTTACTGCGTGATGAGGTGGATCGCAATATGGCCATGTTGGGCGCTTGCGCTGTAGATGAAATCAGTCGTGCGCATTTGATGGATTATCTGCCACAGGCATTATTATAATGCCCCTCCTAAAAACAAAAAACCTCTTCATGAATACCAATAACGAAGAGGTTTTTTTATTTTCTATCCACCTTTATTTGCGCCAGTAATTGCTAGCGCGAATGCGTTGTTTATCTATACCCAGTTGGTTCACCAATATATCACGCCACACTTGAATATCGCTATGCTCCCCGGCTGCCCAGGCGTAGCCTTCACCTTCAGGCAATTGGATTGCCTGCAAAATAGCAGGTAGGGCATCATTATTTTTATCAACTACCCACTGTATATGCGCTTGGCATTCTGTTGCCAGTGCAATTTGATGGCTGGAGTCTGCAATTTTAATCAGAACGATGGCTTGGGTTGTAGGTGCCAGCTCTTCAAGGCGGCGTGCAATGGCGGGAATCGCGGTTTCGTCCCCAAGCAGTAAATGCCAATCAAAACCCTTGGGGATAATCATGGAGCCTCTAGGCCCGGCAATGCCTAGCTCCTGGCCGATTGTTGCCTGCATCGCCCATTGGGTGGCAGGCCCCTCATGGCCCAAGACAAAATCAATATCCAAGGTGTTGCTGGCGGGGTCATAACGCCGTGGCGTGTAATCGCGCATGGCGGGTCTGGGCTGGTCTGCTGGAAACTCCAAGCCTTGCTCACCCAGCGCAGGCAGGTGCAGCTCGCCCTCTGGGGAAGTGGGTACTAACAACTTCACATGGTCGTCAAAAGAGGCGGATAAAAACCCCGCCAGGCTGTCGCCGCTCAAGCTGATGCGCCGCATATTGGGGCTGAGTTCCTGAATCTGCTTGACCTGCAAGCGCCGGATTTTGATAGGGTGCTGTACTTTTTCAACAGCCAAGAGGTCTTTTTGCATGAATAACATTCCAATAAAAATTATGAATGGGGTGTTTCGGTAATTTCCTGGGCAGCGCGTAGCAGAATTTCCATAATGCGCCGCTGCTCTTGGTGATTGGCATCGCTGCGGGTTAATAGCGCCATTTTCAAAGCCTTGCGTGCCTGTATAAATTCTGGCAACCAGCCTGTTGCCTCAGATGCAGCGGCCTCGCCACCTGGAAGCTGGCTCATCCACTGCATTTTTTTGGCCGCATGTTTCAGCGCAGCAACCAAAAACTGTACATGCTCGGCGTTTTCTTCCAGCTTTTTCAGGCCAGCTTGTTCCAGGTGATAAACCTTGCGCTTGCCAATAGGCAGCACTTTGACCAGCCCCCAATCTTCCAACTGCGCCAAGGCCGGGTACAACACCCCTGGGCTGGGGCGGTAATAATCGCCAGAAATGTCAGCAAACCGCTTGGCCAGTGCATAACCATGGGTGGGTGACTGGCTGAGAAACCAAAGAATTTTCAACTGCAACTCTTCCGTGCTGAATTTGCGCCCACGGGTGAGTTTTCGCATCTGTAGCGCATCAGTTTTTTGTGGGTTTGCTGTCATAAAGCACTCTCCAACCATCCAAAGACATATCTAAAGATACATCTTTAGGGCAATAAAGTCAAGTAGGGGTGTTTGCTCCCGGCCTGTTCATGCGCTCTTTTATGCACCCATATCTGGTCGGGAGGCTGTCAAGCCATCAGGTTTGGGCTGGGCGCATGGCTCCCGTCTGGCTCCAGTAGGCGGCTTGCACTAGGCCATCCTATGGTAGTTACGGCGATTTACACCGTCTGAAAAATATCCACACCCGAGCGCAAGGCACGCTCCAGCATGTCGGTGGTGGTGCAGATATGCGCCTCCAGCGCCAGGGCGGCGCGTGCTTCCTGGCCGTTCATGGCTAGGTCAAAAATCAACTGGTGCTCTACATGCACATCCCGGTTTTGCGGGCCAGACATCTTGATGGTGAAGCGCCGGTAGCGTTCGCCCTCACGCGCCAACTGCCCCAGAATGCGCAGCGTGCGCGGCGAGTCACAGCCCGAGACCAGCGCTTCGTGAAAGCGGGTGTTCAGCATTTCCCAGCGCTTTCTGCCTTCTGGGCGCACAGGCTGCTCTTCCTGGGTAAGCTGCTCAAAAGCCTGGCGCACCCGCTCGCGCCAGGCTTCATCACTGCGGCGGATGGAGCTGCGCAGGGCGTTTAGCTCAATATGGATGCGCAGCTCTGTCAGGTCGCGCAAATCTTCCATGCTCAGGCCAGAGACGCGAAAGCCGCGCTGCCCCTCGGCCTGCACCAGATGGTCGCTGGCCAGGCGGGTGATGGCCTCGCGTATCGTGCCAGCGCCCACCCCGTAGCGGGTTTTGATGTGCTCGATGCGCAGGCGCTCGCCGGGGCGCAAGATGCCTTCAACGATGTCATCACGCAATTGCACATAGGTGCTCTCAATCAAGGTGCGGGCGGTGCTGGCAGGCGCATCCAGCGCATCCAACGTATCTGCCAAGGCAGCAGCTTCGCAGGTAAGAAAAGGTTTTTTGGCCATGGCGCGGCTTTCTATGCAACAGGTATCAACTTATAAATTATCGACATCTTACGAAAAATACCGCATAAACGCTAGAAATTTATGCTGAAAAATCTTGTATTTTTATTGATTATCGATAATATAGCCGATGGCAGCAGTTGCCATATCGCGCTGTTAGTGCTGTGTGTTGCTGCCAACCTGCCCCCCTCTTTTTTTGATTTTTGGAGCTTGCAATGAACAACCCTGAACTAGGCACTTCCATTCTTGCCAATGGCATTCGCACGAACGTGCATGACAGTGGCACTGGCCACCCCTTGATGCTGCTGCACGGCTCGGGGCCAGGTGTTTCGGCCTGGGCCAATTGGCGCTTGGTGATGCCCACGCTGGCGCAGGCAGCGCGTGTGATTGCCCCCGACATCGTGGGCTTTGGCTATACCGACCGCCCAGAAGGCCAGGTCTATGCCATGGATGAATGGGTCAAGCACGCCATCGGGGTGCTGGATGCGCTGAACATTGAGCGCACTGATTTGGTCGGCAATTCCTTTGGCGGTGCGCTGGCGCTGGCCTTGGCGATTCGCCATCCGCAGCGCATTCGCCGCTTGGTGCTGATGGGGGCCTCAGGCATTGATTTTGAGCTGACCCCCGGCCTGGATGCCGTTTGGGGCTACACCCCCTCGGTAGAGAATATGCGCAAGCTGCTCGATATTTTTGCCTACAACCAGCAACTGGCCACTGATGACCTGGCCAAGCTGCGCTACGAAGCCAGCATCCGCCCCGGCGTGCAAGAAGCGTATGCGCAGATGTTCCCAGCACCGCGCCAGCGCTGCATTGAGGCGCAGGCCAACGCGGAAGCAGACCTGCGCAATATCCAGCACGAGACGCTGGTGGTGCATGGCCGCGAAGATGCCGTCATTCCGGTGAGCAACTCCATCCGCCTGTCACAACTGATTCCCCGCGCCCAGTTGCATATCTACCCACAATGTGGCCACTGGACGCAAATCGAACACGCTGCCCGCTTTGCCCGCCTGGTGGCCGATTTTGTGACTGAGGCCAATCAATAGCGCTGCGTATTTACCGTCAATGCATCCACCCCGCATACATGCCCAGGAAAATCAACAACCCCAGGGCAATGCGGTACAGCACGAACAGGCCAAAGCCTTTGGTGGATATCAAGCGCATGAACCACACAATCACGGCATAGCCCACCACAAAGGCCACAGCGGTGGCCACCAGCGTCATGGCCCATTGCTCGCCCGTCATAGGTTCGCGCTTGAACAGCAGCATGTAAAAGCCCGACAGCAGCACCGCCGGAATGGCCAGCAAAAAGGAAAAGCGCGCGGCGGCCTCCCGCGTCAGGCCCAGCAGCAGGCCTACGGTAATCGTGCCGCCTGAGCGCGATACACCAGGTATCAAGGCCATGGCTTGGGCAAAGCCCAGCAAGATGCCGTCTTTTACCGTCAGTTGCGCAATGCTGCGCTGTTGCAGCCCTCGGCGTTCGGCCCAGCCCAGAATCAGGCCAAACACAATCAGCATGCTGGCCGTCAGCGCCAGGGTGCGAAAGCTGGTTTCAATCACATCGCGCAGTAGCAGCCCCAACACGCTAATGGGGATGGTGCCCAAAATCACCAGCCAGGCGACCCGCGCATCCACCCCAATCGCTTGACCCGCTGGGCGTTGCCCCACCAAGGGCAGGCTTTGCCACCAGGCTTTGAGCATGCGCAGCACATCGTGGCGAAAGTAAATCAGCACCGCCAGCTCCGTGCCCAGTTGGGTGATAGCCGTAAACGCTGCACCGGGGTCAGCCCCCCCAGGCAGCAGTGGCCCCAAGATGCGCAAGTGAGCGCTGGAAGAAATGGGAAGAAATTCAGTCAGGCCCTGAACCAGTCCAAGAATCAAGGCATCTAGCCAGCCAAAAGTAGCATGCATAAGTGCTCGCTGCGTCTCACGGTGAAAAACGGGCAAGTGTAGCGGTCTGAGGC
>CAZMMM010000002.1:0-3440 GCA_964567385.1 uncultured Comamonas sp. | reverse complement strand
GCTTGAAGCCAGCAAGATGAATTTTTCATAAAAATTATTGTTGAAGTAATTTTTTTACAGAACTTCATTTTTTCCTTCTATCTACCGTATTTTTGACGATGAGCAGCAATTCCTGGGCCAGCAAGGCCCTGCAGGCCTTTGATGATGTCGTGGCCGCCACGTCCGGGCTACGCCCTCGCGCCGGTCAGCGTGATATGGCTGCTTTGGTCGCCCATACCCTGGCCCAGGCCAGTCTGGGCAAGCCAGATAACGATGCAGCGCCGCCACCACCATCCATCGCCGTGATTCAGGCTGGTACGGGGGTAGGCAAGTCACTGGCCTATGCCACACCGGCCATTGCGCTGGCACTGGAGCGCAATACGCGGGTCATCATCTCCACCGCCACCGTGGCCTTGCAGGAACAATTGGTCAATAAAGACCTGCCAGCACTGGCTGCGCAAATGCCGCAAGCGTTTCGTTACGCCTTGGCCAAGGGAAGAGGGCGCTTTGTCTGCAAGCTCAAACTAGAGCGCTTATCAGGCACGGGAGAGCAAAGCGATAGCGAAGAGAGCGAGCTGCTACTTTTTCCAGAGCTTGCCCAAGCCGCAGAAGAGCCAGCCAACCCCAAGCACTCCCAAGCCATGCAAGAGGCCAGACTAACGTTCTACACCTCCATGAGCCAAGCCCTGGCCAGCGGCCAATGGGATGGCGACCGTGACAGCCTGGACAGCCCTCCCGAGCCAGAGCTGTGGAGCCCTGTTGCAGCCGAAGGCCATAGCTGCACAGGCCGGCATTGCCCCGCTTTTCACTCTTGCAGCTACTACGAACGGCGCAAGAGCCTGGTGGCAGCACAGGTGCTGGTGGTCAATCACGACCTGCTGCTGTCCTCCCTGGGGGCCAAACTGCTGCCAGAGCTGGACAACTGCCTGCTGATACTGGATGAAGCCCATCACCTGCCACAAACCGCCTTGTCGCAATTTGCCTGCCAAGCAGACTTGTCAAACCTGCAATGGATTGAACGCCTGACCAGCCGCGCCCTGCGCATAGGGCAATTGCTGGAGGTGGCCGAAATTGCTGACCTGCCACAGCACAGCAGCGGTCTGCGCCAACACGTGACTGAATGGGCACAAATGGCCCAGGCCCTGCTGCAAGCACAAGCCCAGCCACGCTGGAACCCATCCCCCCAACAAGCCGCCAATCAGCAATACCGCCTGCCTGAAGGCCAACTGCCAGAAGGTTGGCAAGACTGCCTAGAGCAGGCTCTAAGCCACGCCCAGGGCTATATGGACGTGCTGCGTGAAATCGCCCAGAGCCTGCGCAGCGCCATCAAAGAGCAGCCAGAGGAGGCACAGCGCCTGTCCCTGCTCTACGGCCAGCTAGGCAGCCTCAGCCCGCGTCTGGAGGCGGTTTACGCCACCTGCGAGCTATGGCTAAAGGGCTTGTCAGCACCGAATGCTGAAAACACAGCCTCTACCGCTCCCATTGCCAAATGGCTGACGCAAAGCAGCGACGGTACTTACAGCGTCATTCATGCCCATGCCAGCCCCATCCTGCCCGGTGCCAGCCTGCGCCAACGGCTGTGGAGTCAGGTGCGTGGGGCAGTGCTGACTTCAGCTACCTTGACCAGCTGCGGCGGTTTTGATTTCTTTCTGCGTGAAGCAGGCCTGTTTGATATTCCCCAACTGCAAACCCTGGAGGTGGCCAGCCCCTTTGACTACAGCCGTCAGGGGCGCTTGATGGCTCATCACACCCATAGCGACCCACGCCAGGCTGCCAGCTTTACTCCTGAGATGGTGCAGGCCCTGTTGCACGATTTAGCCCAGGTGCAAGCAGGTGCTTTGGTGTTGTTTACCTCCCGCGAACAAATGCGCCAGGCGGTAGATGCCCTGCCCAGCCATTTGCGCCAGCAGGTGCTGGTGCAAACCGCCATGCCACGCAGCAGCTTGCTGGCCGAACACCGCCTGCGGGTAGAGCAGGGGGAGGTATCCATTATTTTTGGCATGCAGTCCTTTGGCGAGGGCTTGGACTTGCCTGGCGCTTTGTGTGCAGCCCTGTTCATCACCAAGCTGCCATTTGCCCCACCTGATGACCCTGTTGGTGAGGCCCGTGCCGAATGGCTGCGTGCCAGCGGGCGCAATGCCTTTATTGACTTGGTGGTTCCTGCCACTGCCATTCGCCTGGCGCAATGGGTTGGCCGAGCCATTCGTACGGAGGAAGACCAGGCCACGGTGTATTGCTATGACAAGCGTCTGCTCCAAACCCAGTATGGGCGGCAAATACTGCAAAGCCTACCGGCCTTTGTGCTTCAAGAACGCAAAACTTAAGCTTCGGCTACCTTGAAAAGGTTTTTTCTTGCCTGTCAGGGAGTCAGTGAAAATTTTTTTCAGGTTGTCCTTCTAAAGTTATTTCTTGGATGTTTTATTTAAGTTAGTAGGTAATAGTAGAGCTGCTAACTTGCTGTGGATAAGCTGTTTTTTCATTGTTTTTCAGTAATTTGTGAGTTTTTTAGGCTGTGTATGCCAAGGGGCCTAAGTCAGGCATAAAAAGTGCATAACAACTGAATTTTTAGCTTTGCTGTGGATGAGTGCTACTTGTGTGCTCAGTTATGCACAAGTGAAGTGCTTGATGGCCATGAGCCTAAGCAATGTTGGTTGTCTTGCCGGTTGCTGATTTGTTGGTATTTTTTCTACTTTCCTACTATTGCTTTAATGCTATTTCTTTAAATAGTAGATGTAGTAGTGATGCTGCTCTGCTGTGGGTAAGGCTATATTTCTACAGTATTTCAATGGCTTGCACAAAAGAAAAGCTTGTGGCTTCAGCTAGGTTCTAGTCGTAGTGATTTGGGTATAAGTGCTTGCTTGCTCTGGTCTGCTGTGGACAAGAAGGAGCTTATGCGCAAAAAATTCCCAGCTTTGTACACAGGCTTGAAGTGCACACCAAGGCAGGCACTGGTGGTACGAAAAAACTTTTCAGGCAAAAAAACAGGCCCTTGCGGGCCTGTCTGGGTGAAAAAAATGGTGAAAACTTTTTTTAGAACCTGCTTATGAAGCAAAGCCCGGATGTGCTTGCCCCCTGTGATGGCGGGCCTTGCCTTTGCGGCCATGGCCTGTGTGGAGCTGATCCATCGCTTTTTGCTGGTTGGCATTCAAGCTGTTGTAAAGCTGACGCGTAGCGGCATCACGCTTTTCAGCAGCGGCTGTGTGTGCCTGGCGTTGCTGTTTTTGCCAGTCTAAGCGTGTCAGCGTGTTGGCATCAGCAGCCGGGCGTTGGTGCTGGGGCTTTTCAATGGATTGCAGGGCTTGTGTATAGGCTTGCCAGTTTTTTTCCTGCTCAGGCTGGATTTGTAAAAGACTTTTCATCCGATCCAGGCGCATGGCTTGGTGCTGCTCAGGGTTTTTCCAGCCCCTTTTATCCATGGGGTGGTGCTGGGCCGCTGCTTGCTCAGAAGCGGGTGCAGGGCT
>CAZMMM010000001.1:1716-31865 GCA_964567385.1 uncultured Comamonas sp. | reverse complement strand
GCCCAGAACACCAGCCACAGCACCAGATACCCCCCCACAGCCCCCCAGACTGCATCCGCCAAAGGCAGGCTTGCCCAACCCGCCGCAGCAGCTACCAAGCCCGCCCACAGCAAAGGCAGGGTCAAGCTGTCAGGCAATAAGGTGGTATCCCAGTCAATCAGGGCCAGACTAAGCAGTACCGCGCTAAAGCCGCACCACAACCAGCCCTGGGGCTGCATCCCCCAGCGCAAAGTGCAAGCCGCAAACAAGGCGGCGGTGCACAGCTCTACCAAGGGGTAGCGCCAAGCAATGGGTGTGCGGCATTGGCTGCACCGCCCCCGCAAAGCCAGCCAGCTCAAGACGGGGATATTCTCAAACCAGCGAATGCCATGCCCACAACCAGGGCAGCGAGAGGCTGGGTAAGACAGAGATAAAGGCTTTTCACCACTGGCTGCCAGCGCTTCAGGCTCTTTACCCTCACGCATGGCCAGGTGGGCCTGGCATTCTGCATCCCACTGGGCTTCCATAATTTTGGGCAGGCGGTAAATCACCACATTCAAAAAACTGCCTATGAGCAAACCCAATACCGCCATTAAAACAACCCAAACCATCAAGGGGGTGCCTTGGAAAAAATCCACAAAAACTTCCTTTAAACCACTTGGCCCAATTTAAAGATGGGCAGATACATGGCCACCACAATACCGCCAATAATCGTTCCCAAAAACACAATAATAATGGGCTCCATCAAGCTAGACAGGCCTGCTACCATTTCATCTACTTCAGCCTCGTAAAAGTCTGCCGCCTTGCCCAGCATATGGTCAATCGCACCAGATTCTTCGCCAATCGCCGTCATTTGCAGCACCATGGAGGGGAACACATTGGCATCTGTCATTGCCACAGCCAAACTGGTACCTGTGGATACTGCCGTCTGAATTTTATCCGTCGCCTGCTCATACAAAATATTGCCAGAGGCCCCACCCACAGAATCCAACGCCTCCACCAAAGGCACACCTGCCGCAAACATGGTGGACAGGGTACGCGTCCAACGCGCTACGCAAGACTTGTCAATCAAGCCACCAAAAACAGGCACTTTCAACAAAGCACGATCCATGAAATGCTGAATTTGGGGGCTACGCTTCCACGCCTGCAGGAAAAAGTAAATACCGCCGCCCAGCACACCAAATATGAGCCACCAATACGCGACAAAAAATTCACTCATCCCCATTACAATCAGCGTTGGCGCTGGCAGGTCTGCCCCGAAGGAGGTAAAAACCTCTTTAAACGCTGGAATCACAAAAATCATAATCAGTGCCACCACCACAAAGGCCACAATAATCACCGAGGTGGGGTACATCAAGGCAGATTTGATTTTACTTTTAATCGCCTCGGTTTTTTCCATATAGGTTGCCAGGCGGTCTAGCAGAGCTTCCAGAATACCCGCTTGCTCGCCCGCCTCGACAAGGTTGCAATACAGGTCATCAAAATAAAGCGGATGCTTTCTGAAGGCATTATTCAGCGATGTCCCCGTCTCCACATCAAGGCGTATATCATTGAGCAGCTTGGTCACACTTGGGTTGGCATTGCCGCGCCCCACAATGTCAAAAGACTGTAGCAATGGCACGCCTGCCTTCATCATGGTGGCCAGCTGGCGGGTAAACAAGGCTATATCTTTAGGCTTGATTTTTTTACCCGCGCTCATTTTTCGCTTTTTCAAGCGCTGAACTACAATGCCCTGGCGGCGCAAGCCCGCTTGTGCAACAGCCTCCCCGGCAGCACGAATTTCACCCTGTACGGTGCGGCCTTGACGATCTTTCCCTACCCATTCAAAAACAAATTCCTTAACACCGGATTTGCCTGCTGCCGTAGCCATTACGCCACCCCTTTCTTAGCAAGACATTATTAACAAACAATGCTTGATTTTTAATTTCAATCGCCCAAATGCAACGACCACCCAAGGTAACTGCAAGCCTGCAATTAAAGATTGGTTACTGCCAACACCTCTTCCAAAGAGGTGACCCCTTGAATGACTTTGTGCAAGCCTGACTCACGCAAAGATTTCACGCCCTGCTTTCTGGCTTCAGCCGCAATATCCAAGGCAGTACCATCCCGCAGAATAATTTCCTGCATGGGCTCATCCACAGGCATCACCTGATAAATGCCGACACGCCCTTTATAGCCATTGTTGCATTTATCACACCCCACAGGCTTGTAAGGCTTCCAGCTGCCATCCAGCTCTTCCTCAGCGTACCCCGCCTCAATCAAGGCATCATGGGGTATTTCTGTTTCTTCCTTACAGTGAGGGCACAAACGCCGGGCCAATCGCTGGGCGGTAATTAAAATAACGCTTGATGCGATATTAAAAGGTGCAATCCCCATATTACGCATACGGGTCAGGGTCGTGGGCGCATCATTGGTGTGCAAAGTAGAGAGCACCAAGTGACCTGTTTGCGCGGCCTTAATAGAAATGTCGGCGGTTTCCAGGTCACGAATCTCACCCACCATGATTACATCCGGGTCTTGGCGCAGAAATGATTTCAATGCTGCGGCAAACGTCAACCCAGCTTTCTCATTCACGTTCACCTGGTTGACCCCTGGCATATTAATTTCAGAAGGGTCTTCAGCGGTAGAAATATTGACACCCGGCTGGTTCAGCAAGTTCAAGCAGCTATACAGCGACACCGTTTTACCGGAGCCTGTAGGGCCAGTGACCAAAATCATGCCATAAGGTCGCTTAATCGCCGTTAGCAAGCGCTCTTTTTCTTCAGGTTCATAACCCAGCGCATCAATCCCCATTTTTGCGCTGCTCGGGTCCAAAATACGAATAACGATTTTTTCACCAAACAAGGTAGGCAATGTTGAGACACGGAAGTCAATCACGCGGTCTGCGCCAATTTTTAGCTTCATGCGCCCGTCTTGGGGTACGCGTTTTTCAGAAATATCCAGGCGCGAAATAACTTTAATGCGCGAGGCCAGCTTGTCTTTAATTGCTACTGGCGGGGAGGCAATTTCACGCAATTCCCCGTCAATACGGAAGCGAACGCGGTAATTGTGCTCATAAGGCTCAAAGTGCAAGTCAGATGCCCGCATATTGAAGGCATCAATCAGCATTTTGTGCAAAAACTTGACCACTGGCGCGTCTTCGACATCACTGCCTGCATCATTGCCGCCATCGCCGTTCTCTTCTACGTCTTTGACATCATCTAGGTCAAAGTCAGCAGCACTGGCAAACGACTCCAGCGTTTCAGAGGTGGACTTGGTGAGCTGGTCTACCAAGCGCTGCAGCTTGTCATACTCAGCAATGAGCCAGTCCACCCCCAGCTGGGTGGTAAATTTGATTTTTTCTACGGCTTCCTTGCTGGTGGGGTCTGCTGTGGCCAACACCAGCCGCCCCCCGCGCTTGGCCAAGGGGAGCACTTTGTAGGCAGCACACAGCTTGCTGTCTAGCAGGTCTTTGGGGATGCGCTCGGGGGCCAGGGCCTCTACGTCAAACACCGGGATGCCAAAAATCACCGATGTATGGTGTGCCAAATCCAAGGCAGACATCGTTCCTGCAGCAATCAGTTGTGCTGCAAAGCTTGTTTTCGTCTCTATCGCCTTCTGCGTAGCAGCTTCAGCCGCTTTCGCATCCAGTTTGCCAGCAGCCATTAGCGCCCTGGCCAAGCCCGCCAAGGGGGCAGTGGAGGTTGTCGTCGTCATTACGCCCAATGATTCATGCGGCTTGCCGTACAAGCCTATGTATATACAGCGCGCCTATAGTCTGGGCCAGCATGCCCGCAAGGATAACCCTTGGATTGCCAGCCTCCGCCACAGGCACCCTTTCATTCGCTCTAGCGAGCACCTAGGTTTACAAAGGATTGCAATCTAGAGGCCAGCAGCAGCCCTGACCAGTAGGATGCCTACCGCTTCTGAGTTTCCGAGTTTGTAACAGGTTTACTTCCCAATTGGCTACTCTCATCTAGCTGTCCTTTCGAGTTGCTTAAGCGCCCGGCGCTTTGCCACTGTTACGCGCCCCAAAGATGGCGCTACCAATACGCACCATTGTGCTACCAGCAGCCACGGCCAAAGGCCAATCTGCCGACATCCCCAGGCTCAAAGTATCTACCTGGGGATAGCCCGCTGCCCGCAGCTGCTGAAAAATCGCCGCCGCCCGCTGGTGCACCGCCAGCATCGCCTGGGGCTCATCAACCGGGTCGGGGATGGCCATAATGCCGCGCAACTGCAGGCGTGGCCAGCGCGCTACCTCTGCGGCCAACGCGGGAACCTCCTCAGGCAAGCACCCGGCCTTGCTGGGGCCACCATCTATATTGACTTGAATGCATACCTGCAAAGGCGCCAAGTGCGCGGGCCGTTGCTGCCCCAAACGCTGGATAGTTTTCACTTTTTCCAGGGTATGCAGCCAATCAAAATACTCAGCTACCCAGCGGGTTTTATTGCTTTGCACAGGGCCTATGCAATGCCACACCAGTGGGGGCAAGGTGGGCATGGCCTGGCATTGCGTAATTTTCTCTACGCCTTCTTGGACGTAGTTTTCACCAAAGTCACGCTGTCCCGCCAAGGCAGCCTCAGCAATGACTTCAGCCGTAAATGTTTTGGAAACCGCCAAGAGACCTACCGACTGGGCAGGCCTGCCAGCCTGTTGTGTAACAGTGTCAATTTGCGCGCGAATGCGCACGATTCGATGGGCAATCGTGGTCATAATCAGAGCATAAGCGTAGCGAAGCCCGCTTTCTTTCCTTTGCATCCCTTTCTACAGGAGAAATACGGCGTGGAGAATACCGAAAAAGTCCTAGACATCACCACTTTATTGGCCTTCAGCGTTAAGAACAAAGCGTCTGACTTGCACCTCTCCGCCGGCTTGCCCCCCATGATTCGGGTACACGGGGATGTACGCCGTATCAATATGCCACCGCTGGAGCACAAAGCTGTTCACCAGATGGTGTACGACATCATGGGTGATGCCCAGCGAAAGGCCTATGAAGAACACTTGGAAGTGGACTTCTCCTTTGAAATTGATGGCTTGGCCCGCTTTCGTGTCAACGCTTTCAACCAATACCGGGGCGCTGGTGCAGTATTTCGTACTATTCCAAGCAAAATTTTGACGTTAGAGCAACTCAACGCACCCAAAATTTTTACAGACCTCGCTCTACAACCCCGTGGGCTGGTACTGGTAACAGGGCCAACCGGCTCAGGTAAATCCACCACTCTGGCCGCCATGGTGGACCACCTGAACAACACCAAGCAGGGCCATATTCTGACAGTAGAAGACCCTATCGAATTTGTTCATGACTCGAAAAAGTGCTTGGTCAACCAGCGTGAGGTGGGGCCAATGACCCATTCTTTTGCGGCAGCACTCAAATCGGCTCTGCGTGAAGACCCAGACTGTATTCTGGTCGGTGAAATGCGTGACCTGGAAACCATCCGCCTGGCCATGACTGCTGCCGAAACCGGTCACTTGGTATTTGGCACACTGCACACATCCAGCGCGGCGAAAACTGTTGACCGTATCATTGACGTGTTCCCGGCAGAAGAAAAAGAAATGGTGCGCTCCATGCTGTCAGAGTCACTGCAAGCGGTAATTTCACAAACCCTGTGCAAAACCAAAGATGGCAATGGCCGCGTTGCCGCCCACGAAATCATGATTGGCACCAGCGCCATCCGAAACCTCATCCGAGAAGCCAAGGTCGCGCAGATGTACTCTGCCATTCAAACTGGCTCCAGCGTGGGCATGCAGACCCTGGACCAAAACCTCACCGACTTGGTACGCCGCAACTTAATCAGCTCTGGGGAGGCGCGCGGCAAGGCCAAGTCCCCCGAAAACTTCCCAGGCTAATAAGCAGCCTCTGACTAGGAGTTCTCCATGGAACGCGATCAAGCCAGTAAATTTATCAACGACTTATTGCAGCTCATGGTCAGCCGCAAGGGCAGCGACTTGTTTTTGACTGCGGAATTCCCTCCGGCGATGAAAATCGATGGTGTCATCACCAAAGTCTCACAACAACCTTTAAGCGCCAACCACACCATGATGCTGGCACGCTCCATCATGAGTGACCGGCAAATCGCAGAGTTTGAGCGCACCAAGGAGTGCAACTTTGCTGTTGCGCCTACAGGCATTGGTCGCTTTCGTGCCAATGCCTTTATTCAACAGGGCCAGGTAGGGCTCGTGCTGCGTGCTATTCCGGCAGAGATTCCTTCCATCGACAAAATGAACCTCCCGGCTATTCTTAAGGAACTAGCTATGACCAAGCGCGGCCTGTGCATCTTGGTGGGAGCGACTGGCTCGGGCAAGTCCACCACCTTGGCGGCCTTGATGGACTGGCGCAATGAGCACTCTCAAGGCCATATCGTTACCGTTGAAGACCCTATCGAGTTTGTCCATCCCCATAAAAACTGCGTCGTCACCCAACGTGAAGTCGGGCTGGATACCGAGAGCTGGGAAGCTGCCCTGAAAAACTCCCTGCGCCAAGCGCCCGATGTCATTTTGATGGGCGAGATTCGTGACCGTGAAACCATGGAGCACGCCATCGTATTCGCCGAAACCGGCCACCTGTGCCTGGCAACCCTGCACGCCAACAGCGCCAACCAGGCGCTGGATCGCATCATCAACTTCTTCCCTGAAGAGCGCCGCCAGCAGCTGCTACTGGATCTGTCACGCAACCTTCGCGCCATTGTTTCCCAGCGCCTTTTGCCCAAAGAGAACAGCAAGGGGCGGGTGGCTGCCATGGAAGTGCTCATCAACACCCCGCTGATTTCTGACTTGGTGAGTAAGGGTGATGTGACTGAAATCAAGGAAATCATGGAAAAAAGTCGCCAACTGGGCATGCAAACCTTTGACCAGGCGCTATTTGACTTGTTTGAGTCCTATCAAGTCAGCTACGACGATGCCCTGCGCAACGCTGATTCGGTCAACAACCTGCGCTTGCAAGTCAAGCTGCACAGCGAACGCATGAAGACCGACCTCAACGCAGGCACCGAAGACCTGCAAGTAATGTAAAACCGCTATGCCACGTCAAACCCAACCCCGTACCTACCCCGAAGGCTCTGCACGCCGAGTCGCTTTTTTAGGCCTGGGCGTTATGGGCTGGCCCATGGCCGGCCACCTGGCCTTGGCTGGCCACCAAGTCACCGTCTATAACCGTACCACAGCCAAAGCCGAGCAATGGGTGGACGCTTTTGCTGACACCGGTTGCGCCTTTTTGGCGAGCACGCCTGCACAGGCCGCCGCAGCTGCTGATGTGGTGTTTTGCTGCGTAGGCAATGATGATGATTTGCGCAGCATCGTGCTTGGCCCTGAGGGCGCTTTTGCAGGCATGGCACCCGCAACAGTGCTGGTGGATCACACCACGGCCTCTGCCGAGGTCGCGCGTGAGCTCTACGCCCAAGCCCACAGCATGGGGCTGCATTTTGTGGATGCCCCTATCTCTGGCGGCCAAGCTGGGGCACAAAATGGCCAGCTGACAGTCATGTGCGGTGGCGATGCCGCAGTTTTTGAGCAAGTGGCCCCCATCATTGCCTGCTTCTCCCGCGCCTGTACGCTGATGGGCCCCAGTGGCAGCGGGCAGCTGACCAAGATGGTGAACCAAATCTGCATTGCCGGCCTGTTGCAAGGCCTGTCAGAAGCCGTTGCCTTTGGCCAGAAAGCAGGGCTGGATATGGATGCCGCCCTGGCCGTTATCGGCCAAGGCGCGGCGCAAAGCTGGCAGCTTGACAACCGTGGCCGCACCATGGCACGCAATGAATTTGACTTTGGCTTTGCCGTGGACTGGATGCGTAAGGATTTAGGCCTGGTCTTGGCCGAGGCTGGTCGCAACGGAGCACGCTTACCTGTAACTGCTTTGGTTGACCAGTTTTATGCCGATGTCCAAGCCCTGGGTGGTAGCCGCTGGGATACGTCTAGCCTGATTGCCCGGCTACGCTGACAATCCGCTTTTTTCAAAGCGGCAGAAACACAAAAGCCAACTCTTTTAGAGTTGGCTTTTGTGCTCTGTTCAACCCGTAGGGGTAGGGGCAATAGCCGGGGCTAGTGCAAGACCGAGCCTGAGGGCATCTTGCCCATATGCTCCAGAGTAGCCAGCCAAGGCTCAGCCAAGATACGTATCTGCGCATCATTTTGCAAAATGCGCTGCATGATGCGGGTCTTCTCCTTGCGCTGCTGTGCGCTTAAGGCCTGCTGCTCTGCTTGGGCTCGTAGCTCGCCAATCAATACGGCGCAAGCCTGCTCGCATTGGGCCACAGCATCCCAGTCGCTTTGCAAGGCCGCTTGCAGCATATCTACGCTCTTGCCTTCAATCGCCTTGTAAAAATCCAGCAATTCCATTTCTCAACTCCTCGGCTTACGCCCTGTTAAGCACCGGTGGTCGCAGCAGGCTGCTCTGCGGCTGCCGTCTGCTGTGGGCCAATTTCTCTCCAACCTTGGGCAACAGGCTGCAATACGCCCGCCACCTCCTCCACCAAGGCAATGTTGTTGTGCACATTGGCCTGGGTCAGCTGTTTGACGGAGTGGTCGTACAGCAGCTTCAAATTAGCGGCCAGCTCACCACCTTTTTCCAGGTCCAGGCCAGCAGCCAAGCCCTCTTGCAAAATGCGTACAGCCTTGCCTAGATGCCGACCTTTTTCCTCGATTTCACCGCGCTCCATCGCGCCACGGGCTGCATTCAGGCTTTGAAACAGGCCATCAAACAGCATTTGAATCAACAAATGCGGTGAAGCATTCTCCACCCCCGAATGGGCTCCTACCTGGCGGTAAGCATTGGCTCTGTTAAAACCTGATGACGAAAACATGCGATTCCTTAGGGGGTGTCAATATCAGAAAAATCAAAAACTTACTGCCTAGCACCCAGCCTTGCCGAAGGCGACTGGGTACAGGCGGTAAGGCATTAATCCTTGGTCTTATTCCAAGTGGTTACCATTTGTGAGACGTAGGCATTCAAGGCATTGAGCGAAGCCATCTTCACGTCCAGCGCGGTGTATTGCTGGTATAGGCGGCTCTCTAAAGCATCCGCGCGCTTGTTGACCTTATCCTGCTCGGCACCGTTACTCTTCAAAGTGCGCTCTAACGAGTCCGTTTTGGTATTGAGCGTGCCATCAAAGGCCAGCAGCTTGTCGGTGAAGTTTTTAAAATTCACGGCAATGCCGCCGTTTTGCCCCAAGCTGTCTGCCTTATGGGCAAACAAGCCTTTGAGGCTCTCTAAATCTGCCAAGCCCTTATCCAGCTTGCTGGTATCCACCTCCAGCGTGCCGCCTTCCTTCATCTGGATGCCGATGTCCGACAAACGGCTGAACGCACCGCCCGAGCCGGACATGCCCTGGGTGAGCATGCGCAAGGTGTTTTGCAGGCTGATCGTTGCGCTGTCGCCTTGCAGCCCTCCTGCACCCTTTGCGAGGGCAGACTCGTCAACCTTACCATCTGCCGTACGCACTCCTTTTGTGGACAGGGACAGTAGTTCGTTGAGTTCGTTATAGGCATCCACAAATTCCTGGATGTTTTTCTTCATGCTTTCGGTATCGGCCTTGACCGTCAGCGAAGCTGGCGTGGTCGTGACCTCAGAGACCGTAAAAGACATGCCGGGAATGCTATTGGCGAAGGTGTTGGTAGCGGACTGAATCTCCACACCATTGAGGCGTACGACTGCATCCTGAGCTGCCTGAGCATGGGTAGCAGGCACCTCCAATTGCGATGCCCCCTGCACAGCCACTTCAAACCCGCTGGTAGAGCCGGTTTCCTTGGAGCGCAGCATCAAGCGTTCGGAGCCATCTACATTAGTGACTACCGTGGCCTGAATGCCCATACCTTTTTCGTTGACGCTAGCGGCGATTTCGGTCAACGTTTTACCGCCGGTAGCAATTTCATGCTCTTCACTGCCGACGGTAAACTTCAAGCTGGAGCCACTGTCCATCTTGGTGTCTTTAGCCAAAGCCACACCACTGGCACCACCAAGCACTGTTGTCTGCGCTTGGGCTAGTTTGTCCACCTGAATGTTGAATACGCCTTGGGCAGCAATACCCGTCATGGTGCCCGAGATAGTGGAGTTGCTGGATTTAATCTCCACGCCATTCCAGGCGCTGTCACGGGTAAGCTTAGAGACGATGTCGCCCAGCTTGGAGGTCAGCGACTTGATTTCGCCGTAAGTAGAAATTTTGGTTTGGATGCCCTCGGCGCGCACTTCCAGTTTTTTCAGTGGCGATTTTTCATACGCCACCATTTGCTCGACGATCTTGCTGACGTCAAGGCCGCTGCCAATACCTGCGGATGAAATTGCCATGATGAAACTCCTCGTGCTCTAACGCTGGGTGTGCTCAACTTGCCTGCGGGCGCAGATTTGCAAATTTTTTTGCACTCAACAGGGTCTATTGTGACCCGACTGGCTTTTTTACAAAAGCCCAAACAAAACCTGTAGCACCTGTCAATACTTGTGACTTAACCGCTACAGCTGACTGATGCCCGACAAAAAGTCGCCTTGTAAAGGCTATCGGCAAGCCTTGGAAAAACTTGAGCTGAAAAAATAATTTCAACATCTCGCCACTTGCAGCTGCACAAAACTATCCACATGCGCCAGGGCGGGCACGGCCTCAATCGGCTCGCCGTGGTTGTAGCCATAGCGGCATAGCACCACCGGGCAGCCGGCAGCCCGCGCCGCTTGGGCATCGTTGCTGGAGTCGCCCAGCATCAGGGTACGCTCAGGGCGGGTTCCCAGTGCCTCACAGGCCTTGAGCAGGGGCTGCGGGTCGGGTTTGCGCCGCTCAAAAGAATCACCCCCATATACTTGGGTGAAGAAGCCCTCCAGCCCCTTGGCCGCCAGCAGCGGATGGGTGAAGGCCAAGGGCTTATTCGTCAGGCACACCAGCGGCAGGCCTGCGGCTTGCCAGGCCTGCAAGCCCTCCAGCACACCGGGATAGACCTCAGCGTACTGCCCATTGAGCGCTAAATAATGCCCCTCATAGCGCTGCCAGGCCTGCGGATAGAGGCCCTCAACCTGCTCCGGCAGCACGCCCACGTGGGCAAGCACGCTGCGCAGCAAGTGCTCTGTGCCCTTGCCTACCAGCTGACCGATAGTGGCGGCCTCTATAGCGGGCAGTTGCAAATCTGCCAGCATGCGGTTGAGCGCCTGGGCAAAATCGCCCAAGGTGTTGACCATGGTGCCGTCTAAGTCGATGAGCAGGGCATCGACCTCCAGGGGGATGGTCTGGGTGGCAGCGTGAATATCTAATTGCATGGCGCAGGCTCCTCGTTCTAAGCCAGTGCGGCACGCATGGCGGCAATTTCGGCACGGTAGTCAGGCTTGCCGAAGATGGCGCTGCCAGCCACAAAGGTATCCGCCCCAGCATCGGCCACACGGCGGATGTTGTCGGCCTTGATGCCGCCATCCACCTCCAGCCGAATGTCTTTGCCGCTGGCCTCAATGCGCTTACGCGCTGCCTCCACCTTGCGCAGGGTGCTGTCGATAAAGCCCTGGCCGCCAAAGCCGGGGTTGACACTCATTAACAAAATCAGGTCGATGTCTTCAATCACCCAGTCCAGTACATCCAGCGGCATGGCGGGGTTGAACACCAGCCCGGGCTTGCAACCAGCAGCACGAATGGCCTGGATGCTGCGGTGCACATGGCCACTGGCATCGGGGTGAAAGCTAATCAGGTCTGCCCCCGCCTGGGCAAAGGCTTGCGCCAGCGCATCCACGGGCTGCACCATCAGGTGTACGTCGATGGGCACGGGCTGGCCATCTGGCGTGACGGCATGGGGCTTGAGCGCCTGGCACACCATGGGGCCGAAGGTCAGGTTGGGCACATAGTGGTTGTCCATCACGTCAAAGTGGATCCAGTCGGCGCCGGCGGCGATCACGGTGCGCACCTCCTCGCCCAAACGGGCAAAGTCGGCAGAGAGGATGGAAGGGGCAATGCGGTAGTGAGTCATGTTCAAAACGCCAATCAAACCAGAAAACCCCGGATTGTCGCAGCTTGCCCCCACCCCTCATACTACCTGCCCGCAACCGCCAACACCAGTGCGCCCCAGCGCTTGTCGGTAGGCGGGCAATCTACGGTTACTATTCGCCCCCATGGCATACGAGCTACACATGAGCAATAACCCGTTTACGGTAGACGTGCAAACCCAATACCTACCTGAACAATCTACGCCAGAGCAGGGCGTTTACCGCTTTGCTTACACCATTACCATCACCAACGTGGGTGAGGGCTTGGCGCAGCTGGTGGGGCGGCATTGGTTGATTACCGATGGGCAGCGGCGCATTCAAGAAGTGCGCGGCTTGGGGGTTGCGGGGCGTCAACCCGCCTTGCAGCCCGGGGCCAGCCACACGTACACCAGCGGCTGTGAGCTATCTACCCCCAGCGGCAGCATGCAGGGGCATTTTGTTGGCATCACCGAAGAGTGTGAACTTTTTACCTGCCCCATACCCTTATTTGACCTGAATGCCCAAGCCCAACCTGGGCACACCCTGGGCAGCAGCAGCCACCACGGCTTGCGCACACTGCATTGAGAACCCTAAGCCAGAGCCTATGCCTCGCACCGCCTACGACCTGCAACGCCTGCTGGCCGAGCTAGACCCCCACGCCGACTTGGCCGAACGCCATCTGTGGCTGATTCACGTATTGCAGTGGCTGCGCTCTGCCGCGCCATCTATTGAAGTGGCCTTGGCCAAGGCTGAGTCCTTTGTGGCCGCAGTAGAGGCCGATGACGTGCTGCGCCTGCGCCTGCAGCTGTGGTGGCAGCGCTTTACGCAGACGGTGGACATCACCACCTTGCTGGCCGACTTTGGCTTTGCCCCACGCACCGCGATGGCGACCGAGGTGACTGAGCGCCTGCGCCTGAAGCTGCTGCCCGGCACGCCTGAGACGATTGATGCCTCAGAGCTCTTCTCCATGGCCTTGCCCGAAGAGTTTGACGCACGCTGGCTCACCGCCCTGCCCGAGCCACTGCTGCAACGCTTGGCCGCCCTACTCACCCCCGAAGACAACCAAGGCGCTGGCTTTTGGCAGCATGCCCTGCTGGGGGCGCTGACTTATTGCGCCGGGCATATCCTGTCCAACGGTTTTGCCCCCGAGCTGCGCCTGCGCATGAGCGAAGAGGCGCGCGAGCAGCAACCCTTTCACGCGCTGATTCAAGACGTAGAGAGCCTGCGCGTAGAGGTGCTGCACGGCCTGCGCACCCCTGAGCGGCTCAAAGCCGCCGAGCAACGCCTGCGCGACCGCCTGGATGCCTGCCGCGCCGCCATTGGCACGGTGTACCAGCACTTTGCGGCGGAGGGCATCTCGGTGGGCCTGGTATTTCGCGTGCGCCAGCTGCGCACCCGCATTGTGCGCATGCGCCAGCTGCTGTCCTGCCTGACCAGCGAACACCCTGAGCAAGAGGCCGCCCGCCTGCTGGCTGGCTTTGTCAGCGTGGGGCGTGACCGGCGCAGCCTGCGCCATTTGTGGAATACCAACACCTCCCTGCTGGCGGCCAAGGTGACGGAGCGCAGCGCCGAAACGGGCGAGCATTACATCAGCCACAACAAGGCCGAATACCTGCAAATGGTGCGCCGCGCCGCTGGCGGCGGTTTGTTGATGTCGGCCACTACCTTGCTGAAGTTTGGTATTGCGGCCTTGGCGTTTTCTGCCTTTTGGGGTGGTTTCTGGGCAGGGGTGAACTACGCCATCAGCTTTGTACTGATACAGATGCTGCACTTTACGGTGGCCACCAAGCAACCTGCCATGACGGCACCGGCGCTGGCTGCCAAGCTCAAAGACGTACAGTCAGGCGAGGATAGCGCCGGCGCACTAGCCGCCTTTGCCGATGAGGTGGCCAGCCTGGTGCGCACCCAAGCCGCCGCGATTTTGGGCAACGTGCTGGTGGTTTTCCCGGCAGCCCTGGCTCTGGCCTATGGGCTAAGCCTGGCCTGGGGCCACCCGCCCCTGGACGAGTCTCAGGCCCTGCACACACTAGATACACTACACCTGCTTGGCCCCTCTGCCCTGTTTGCGGCCTATACCGGCGTACTATTGTTTGCCAGCAGCTTGATTGCTGGCTGGGTAGAGAACTGGTTTGTACTGCGCCAACTTGATTCCGCCATTCGCTACAACCCCCGCTTCACCCGCTTGCTGGGCAAGCACCGGGCCAAGCGCTGGGGGGATTTCTGGCGGGGCAATATCTCAGGCTTTGCGGCCAACATCTCGCTGGGCATGATGCTGGGCTTGACCCCGGCAATTGCCAGCTTTTTCGGCTTGGGGCTGGAGGTGCGCCACGTCACTCTGTCCTCAGGCCAACTGGGAGCGGCCAGCGCCACTTTAGGGCTGGCAGTGCTCACCCTGCCCGCTTTTTGGTGGGCGGTGGCCTTGCTGCCAGTCAATGGCGCGCTCAATGTCATGGTCAGTTTTTATCTGGCATTTCGCATGGCCTTGCGTGCCCACAACATCAATAGCGTAGAGCGCTCGCGCATCTACGCTGCTATTCGTCAGCATCTGCGCCGCCAGCCACGTAGCTTCTTCCTGCCCTAGGTCAGCATCCAGCAGGCATGTGCGAATAGCCCGTATAAGGAGAGCATCGCCATGCCTAACTGGTTGAATCAATTTGGCAGTCTGTGGCAGTCCAGCCCCCAGTCCTGGGCCGGAGGCACGGGCCTGCAATGGGCCTTGCTACTAGCCCTGGCCGCCTTGTGTGGTTATGGCTTTCAGCGCCGCCTGGGCCTGCCGCGTGTGGTGGGCTATGCCTTGGTAGGTACTTTTGCCGGACTCACGGGCCTGAGCGGGGCACTCTGGCCGCTAGAGGGGCCGGTGTTATTTGCCCTGGAACTGGGCGCTGCCGTGGTGCTGTTTGAATGCGGCGGGCGCATTGACTGGCGCTGGTTTCGGCACAACCCCATGGTGCTGGCGCAAAGCGTGATGGAGGCCACGCTCACTTATCTAGCCGTGTTTTTCAGCCTGCTGGCCATGGGCCAGCCCTCTGAAGTTGCCAGCCCGCTGGGACTGATTGCCATGGCCGCATCCCCCATCATGCTCAGCCGCATTACCGCTGACACCCATGCCAGCGGCCCTGTGACAGACCGCGCACTGACGCTAACCACCCTCTCCACCCTCTACGCCCTCACCCTGGGTGCGGCCAAGGCCCAGCTCTACACCAGCACGGGCCAAAGCCTGTGGCAAGACCTCAGCCCCGTGCTGCATGTGCTGGGAGCGTCGATTGCCGTAGCGGCGCTGCTCTATGCCCTGATACGCCTGGCGCTGCGCCTCATGAGCCCCTTGAGTGAGAACACCGCCCTGCTGGTCTTGGCCCTGATTGCCGCTGCGGCTGCCAGCGCCAGCTCCTTAGGCGGCTCCGCCCCGCTGACGGGTGTATTAGGCGGCATGCTGATGCGCCGGCTCTACCCACGCCCCCTGCCTTGGAGCCAGCAGCTAGGCCCTATCTCCACCCTGCTGGGGATGGTGATGTTTGTTCTGGTAGCCAGCGTCGCCGCCCATACCCCTTGGGGCTGGGCCACCCTCAGCCTGGCGCTGATTCTGCTGGCAGCACGTCTGCTGGCCAAAGCCTTGGGCGTGGGGCTGGGCAATCTGGGCACTGGGGCCAGCTGGCGCCAGGCTTTTTGGACGGCTAGCGCCATGGCGCCACTGTCGGTGGTGGCCCTCTTAATCGCCGCCCCCTTTGCCCACAACGCCTACTACACCGCTGAAGGTGCAGACCTGAGCACCGCCATCATCCACACCGCCCTGCCCGCTATTTTGCTGATGGAGCTACTGGGCGCAGTGCTGGTCACCTGGGCACTGCGCCGCGCTGGGGAAGCCTACGACCGCCAAGGAGTGCGCCATGACGCTTGAAGCCTTTGCCCCCTCTGAACCCCTGACCCTGGGCGTAGAGCTAGAGCTGCAACTCGTCAACACCCATGACTATGACCTCGCCCCCTACGCCAGCGATATGCTGCGCCTGATGCTCAAGCACAATCTGCCCGGCAGCGTGGTACCTGAGATGACGCGCAGCATGATTGAAGTAGCCACCGGCATCTGCCAAAACGCGGCAGAGGTGCAAACCCAGCTCTCCCAAATCCGCGATGCGCTGGTGGCCAGCGCTGACAAACTGGGCATTGCCGTGGTCGGCGGCGGCACCCACCCCTTCCAGCAATGGCACCAGCAGCGCATCTATGAGAAGGAGCGCTTTCACGAGCTGTCCAAACTCTACGGCTACCTGACCAAGCAATTCACCATCTTTGGCCAGCATGTACACATTGGCTGCCCAGACGCTGATGCCGCCCTTTTGATGCTGCACCGCATGAGCCGTTACATCCCGCACTTCATCGCGCTATCGGCTTCCAGCCCCTTTGTGCAGGGGCAGGACACGGCCTTTGACTCGGCGCGGTTGAACTCAGTCTTTGCCTTTCCGCTATCGGGGCGTGCGCCCTGCGTGCTGTCTTGGGCGCAGTTTGAGCAGTATTTCAACAAAATGACTGCCACCGGCGTGGTGCAGGGCATGAAGGATTTTTACTGGGACATCCGCCCCAAACCCGAGTTTGGCACCATAGAAATCCGCGTTTTTGATACGCCCTTGAGCATTGAGCGCGCTGCCGCCCTGGCTGGTTATGTGCAATCACTGGCCGCATGGATGCTAGACACCCAGCCCTTTACGCCCAGTGAGGATGACTACCTCGTCTATACCTACAACCGCTTTCAGGCCTGCCGCTTTGGGCTGGAGGGTATTTACGTGGACCCCGTCAGCGGCCAGCACCACAACCTGGCCGAGCATATTTTGCACACTATGGATGAGGTGGCCGAACACGCCGCCCGCCAAGGCGCTGCCCCCAGCCTGCAAGCCCTGCATGACAGCGTGCACCAGCGCCACAACGATGCCCGCTGGCTGCGCCAAGGCTATGCCAAAGAGCGCATGCTGGCCGAAGTGACTCGCCAGGCAGCGCTGCGCTTTCGCGGCCTGGCCAGTTAACATCATGGCCTTGTTGTCCATGCTTTTTACCTAGCACCGCCATGACCCAAGCCCAAGGGGAATTTGCCCTGATCCGCCGCTTCTTCCAGCGCCCCGCCCAGCGCAGCCCTCTGGGTGTGGGGGATGATTGCGCCCTGCTGGCCCCCGCAGCGGGCATGCAGCTGGCTGTCTCTAGCGACATGCTGGTGCAGGGTAAACACTTCTTCCCAGACGTATCACCCCAACTGCTGGGGCACAAGACGCTGGCCGTCAACCTGTCAGACCTGGCCGCCTGCGGTGCCAAGCCCCTGGCTTTCACCCTGGCGCTGTGCTTGCCCAAGGCCGATGCTGCTTGGTGCCAGGCTTTTAGCAAAGGGCTGCTGGCCCTGGCCGATGCCCATGGCTGTGAGCTGGTTGGCGGCGACACCACGCAAGGCCCGCAGCTGACCCTCTGCATCACCGTTTTTGGTGAAGTACCCACAGGTCAGGCCCTGCTGCGCAGCCAAGCCAAGGCGGGCGATGAAATCTGGGTCAGCGGCCACCTGGGCGATGCCCGTTTAGCGCTGGATGCCCTGCTGCGCCAGCAAGTCATTCCCCCCGCCGTACTTGCCCAGGCCCGCCAGCGCTTGGAGCAGCCTACGCCCCGAGTGGCCCTGGGCCAAGCGCTGCGCGGCATTGCCAGCAGCGCGATTGACATCAGCGACGGCCTATTGGGTGACCTGGGCCACATCCTGGCGGCCAGCCAAGTGGGCGCCAGCCTGGAACTCAAAGCCATACGCCCGCTACTAAAAGCAGCGCAACACCCACAAATGCGCATGCTGCCCGATAGCCGCATTGATGCCTGCACCCTGGCTGGTGGTGATGATTACGAGCTGTGCTTTACCGCCCCACCCAGCCAGCGCGCCGCCGTTGCGCAAGCCGCCCAGGACAGCGCCACCCCCGTCACCCGCATTGGCTTTATCGAGGCCCTGCCCGGCCTGCGCCTCTTCGCCCCTGACGGAGCGCTAGTGCCACCGCGCTGGACCAGCTACAACCACTTTGCCTAAGCCGCCCATGAAGCCCAACACCACCGCTGTTGAAGATGTCGAGCCTAAGCGCATCACGCCCTACCAAACACCAGCACAAGCAAGCCCCAAAGCCCCAAAGCCACGCCGCCCCAACCTACGATTTTTGCTGGAGCACCCCGCCCACCTGATTGCCTTGGGCGGCGGCAGCGGTTTAGCGCCTTTTGCACCGGGCACTTTTGGCACCTTATGGGGCTGGGCGGTGTACGTCTGGGTGCTACAGCCTTGGCTGAGTACGGCGCAAATTGGCTACCTGATTGCCGCCAGCATTCCACTGGGCTGGTGGGCATGCACCGTAGCCGCCCGCAATATGGGGCGGCCAGACCCGGGGGCCGTGGTCTGGGATGAGGTCGTCGCCATCTGGCTGGTGCTATGGCTGGTCATGCCCACCGGCTGGTGGGGGCAGCTGGTGGCTTTTGCTCTGTTTCGGTTTTTTGATGCGGCCAAACCCCAGCCCGTGCGCTGGGCGGATCAATGCTTCAAAGGCACAGGCTGGCGTGGTGGCTGGGGCATCATGTGGGATGACTTGGTAGCCGCCTTCTGCACCCTGCTAACCATTGCCCTGTGGCGGCACTTCTTATGAATACACCAACCATCCCTTTGATTGCCCCCTTGCAAACGCAAGAACTGGCCGCTTTGGCCCAAGCCTTGAACACCCATAGCTGGATGCTGGCCACCGCAGAGAGCTGCACCGGCGGCCTCATTGCCGCAGCCTGTACCGACCTGCCCGGCAGCAGCGCTTGGTTTGAGCGCGGCTTTGTCACCTACTCCAACGCTGCCAAAACCGAGCTACTAGGCGTGCCCGCCAGCTTGATTGCCCAGCATGGTGCAGCCAGCCAGCCCGTGGCAGAGGCCATGGCCACAGGCGCAGCCCACCAAGCCCGCTGCCAAGTTGCTGTAGCCACCACTGGTATTGCTGGCCCCACAGGCGGCAGTGCCCATAAACCTGTGGGCACGGTGTGGCTGGCGTGGTCCATCAACGGCAACGTGCATAGCCAGCACCAGCTCTTTGCTGGCGACCGCGCTGCTGTGCGCCAGCAGGCCACTGGCTATGCATTAAAGCGGCTGATGACTCTTTTAAAGCACGCCCAATAGCCCCCCTCGGGGCAGGCTCTCAGGCGCGCCCATTCATCACATCGTCAAAATACTGAGCTGCTAGTGGCTTCAGCAAGCGATGCAGGTCATTGAACACCTGCCGGGCCGTCAATCCAGCCCAGTGGGTAGGCAGCAACTCTGAGGGCAAGCCAGGGTCGAGAAAGGGCAGCCTGCGCCACTGCGTCAGCATAGGTACGTAACACTGGAATGCATCTAGGGCAGTAGCTGTGCCCGCTTGCACATGCGCTTGCCAGATTTTTACGTCCTGCTGATAAGCATCCACAAAGGCCTGGTATTCGCTAGCCAGCGCTTCCAAATCCCACCACTGTGCAATTTTGGTGCGGATATCGCCATGGCAGCTAGGCTCGCCCACAAAAAGCTGTATGTAACTCCATAACTGGTGCTCGCGGATGAACTCCACCGCCTCTGCTTCCAGCCGGGCAGGGCCGATATATAGGCCGGCAGCCACCGTACCAAACCCCATCCGTGCCAGGCCTGCGCGTATCTTGTGGCGATTTTGACGCTCACTTTCTGGCACGGAAAAGGACACCATCAGCCACGGCTCGCCCAAATTGGCGCATTGCCATGAAAAAATACGCTCATCACCCGCTTGCATATGCGGCTCAATCCCCTCGACTAGCGCGTAGCTGCTACCAGCGGAGGTTTTTTTGCTAATCAGCACCCCCTTTTTTTTGAGCCGTGAAATGCTAGAGCGCACACTGGACGACTCCACATCAAGCTGTGCTAGTAACTGCACCAATACAGCCACGGGAATAGCCTTGCCAGCAGGCCGTCCGTACACACCAAACACCGTCAAAATGTAACGGTGGTGCGCAGGCTGCTTGTAGCCCCCGTCTCTGCTCGCAATAAACTCATCAAGAGCGTTTGAAGTCTTCATCCCTTGCGCCAAGGCGACAGCCATCGTGCTGCCGCTGCTTGGTATTCGTTGCCATTGAAGCGGGGCATTCTATAGGGCACGTTCTGACTCAAGGGCGCTGTCCAGCACCACGATGCGGGCAATATGGGGGCCTAGTACCTCCAGCATCTGCGCATGGGCAGCACCCTCGCGGTAGTCCTGCAAGGCTTGCTCACTGGTAAATACCGACAGCAGGGCGTGTGTGTAGTCAGCACTGGTGTGTGACTGGTTATCCACCAGCTCAAAGCGCAGCACCCCCTGGCATTGGGTGCGGATGGTGTTAAAGCATTGCTCCATACGCTGGCGCAGTTCTGGGCTTACCGCTTGGTGAAAAGCCATCATGACGATATGCAACTGCATGGACTCACTCCTGCGGTAATCAACAAAAAATAAAAGAAACCGCCAGCGCTTAGAACATATTCACGTTCTTAATGGCTGGCAAACGCCGCTATCTGGGTAAGCAAGGTCTGGGCAATCGCCTCAAAGCGCTCCTGCTCTATGCCCTCCAGCATGGGGGCATCGGCCCAGTCTGCCCGGTTGCCAAACTGGAAAGGCAGGTCAAAGCAGTGGCCGCTCTGCCAGCCCTCCAACAGGCTTTGCTCTTCAAAGTGGTGGTGCTGAACATGGTGCCCCAATTGAGCCAGTGCATCCGCATACTGTGCGGGAAACCGCTGAAATTGCCGCCATGACGATGCTGCCACCAGTTGCCGATAGGGCGATAGCCCAGAGGCAGCACCCGCAAACGCCCCGTCGCGCTGCAACTGCTGGGGCAAGTCTGCCAGCGCCCAGGCTCCCAACGCCTGATCCACTTCAGCCTGGGTTGCGTTGCGGTAGCGTGCATCATGGGCAAAAAAGGCGGCCGACTCATCCGCCGTGCACCGCAGATAAACCGCCTGTGCATGGCAATGCTGCGCGGCCCAGCTTGCATCCAGCAGCTTCGCAGGCAAGCCAGCACTGGCCACCGGCAAAAAAGCAGCAGGGGCATCGCCCAGCTGGGGCGGTACTTTGGGCAACGCAGCCATTGCAGCCCTAAGTAGCGCCTGCACCGGTGCCTCCTGCAAGCTGCTGCCAAGGTGCTGGGCTGCCCTGTATGTGACATCTGCCTGCTGTTGCACCGTCCAAGGGGTGCGTGTGCCCATGCTGAGCAGCGCTACGCGGTGCACCATGCCCCGCGTTTGCTCCAGCACTGAAAGCAGGTGTGCATACCAGCCCCCGGCGGACTGCCCCATGAGCGTTAGCTTTTCAGCGTTGCCGCCAAAGGCATAGGCATGCTCCATTACCCACTGCAAGGCCAGCACCAAATCAGCAGCGGGCAGCGGCAGGGGATGGGCATCAGCTTGCCCCAAATGCCCCAGCGCCCCCAGGCGGTAGCTGACATTGACCACCACCAGCCCCTGGGCCGCCAGTCGAGCGCCGTCATACCAAGGCATGCTTGCGCCACCCGTCATCCAGGCCCCACCGTGGATAAACACCACCACGGGTAGGCCCTGGGCATCAGCAGGAGCCCAGATATTCAGAAAAAAAGCATCTTCGGACTGCGGGTTGGCATGGCCCTGCCCCATGCCCAGACTCAACCTGCTGGGTAGCTGGGGGAAAACCGGCACTTCCTGCAAATGCGCCACATCCAGCCTGCCCGCAGCAGGTAGCGCCGACACAAACCGCGCATGCGCTCTGGCATAGCGCAGCCCGTACCAGGCCTGCACCCGCACACCATCCGTCTGCACCTGCTGCGCGGGGGCTCCTGGCATCTCATTCCTGCGCATGCGCCTGTCCTAAAGCTTGTTAGAGATATAGGGCGTGCCGGTCATGCCATTGCCATGCAGCTCATAGCCCATGGGCGCGGTAATAGAGGCATGGCGGGTGCCCGTATTCACGTCACGCCACATGCGGCCCAAAAAGCTGTTTTCAGCAAAAGAGGCCGTGCCATGCAACCAGCACAAGTCATTCACGGCATCCACAATTTCATGCCCGGCATGGCCGATGCCACCACGGTTTCGTGCGCGCTGCTCCAAGGGCATGGGTATGGTTCCTGAGGCTGCCGCATCAATCTCCGCAGCCGAGCGCTCTAGCAACAGGCGGGCAGCATCAATCTTGGCGCTGGCCGCGCCCAGGTTGTGTACGAATGCCCCCGAATCAGTCTGCCGCTTGTAATGCGTGTAAGTCATGCCGCGCTTGCCGCCAATCTCTGCCGTGTAATGCAGCGCAGCCTCTGCCGCCCCCAGGGAGGCGGCCTGAATCGTGGTGGACATCGTCAGGTGCGGGGTCAGCCTGCGCCCAAAAGTGGCATGGGCATCCTGCTCCTGCACATCACCCATCAGCTGCTCAAACGTGATGAGGCGGTTCTTAGGCACCCAGAGGTTTTCCGTCACCATGGTGTTGGAGCCTGAGCCACGCATACCGATGGTGAACCAGGTGTCTTGCACCTCAAATTCGTCACGGCGCATCAACACAAACCCCAGCTTATCCTGCGCGGTATCGGCTGCGCTGTCCTTGATATACAGAATGCCCAGCGCCCACTGCGCATGTGCGCTGTTAGAGGCAAACGGCCATTTGCCGCTGATGCGCCAGCCATCCCCATCTGCAACCGCCGTGCCTTGCGGCTGGGCGAAGATGGAGGCGGCCTTGACAGGGCCATCGGCAAACACCTCGTCCAGCATCTCGTCGCCAAAGCGGTTAAGCAGCATGACCGAGCCATTGGAGATGACCGTACACCAGGCCGCTGCCGGGTCGTACTGGGCCAGCGCCGCCGCCACCTGTAGCAGCATGGAGGCTCCCCCCTCATAGCCACCGTAGCGCTTCAGGGTAGAGATACGCCAGACATCCGCCGTATCCAGCGCAGCAACCGACGCTGGCGGTAGCACACGATTGCGGTCTGCCAGCACAGCCTGCTCACGCAGTACAGGGCCAATGGCATGCACCTGCTGCACTAGCTTGGCGGTTTCTTCGGGCGCTGGTGCAGCGCTAGCGGTAATACGGTTGTCTGTAGTGATGACGGCAGGCATGCTCATCCTCCTAAAAATTCATCAGGTGTTGGGTGGTGGTGTTGGCTTGTTGGATAAAGGCTGGGCAAGGGCTAAGCCAGCTCCCCTTGCAATACGCCTTGGCGCACTACCTCATGCCCATCCAGGCTGACGGTGCAGTTGCGCAGTGGAAAGTCAAAATGGCAGGCCGTAAAGCGCCCAGCCGCCGGATTAGCCCCTGTGGAAATCAAGAAGTTGCCCGCAAAGGCACGCAGCTCTGTTCCATTGGTATCGCGCTTGTCGTACATCGCCAGTGAATCCCAGCGGGCCGCTGGTGCCATTCCCCAGCCCACATGGCTGATGGCGTAAGCGTTGCGGTCATCCCAGCTGGCGTAGTAAGAGCGCATCAGCTCGGCATCCAGCCCATCGCCTTCAATGGCGGTGACAAAATCGTTCTCAATGCGCAGCGTGACGGGGGACTCCAGGTAGCGCTTGAATGTCAGGTTCACATCCCCCCGGTCGAGCACCAGTGTGCCGTTAACGCTGCCATTGCTGGGGTAGCAAATGCACAGTCCCGCTGGCCAGTAGCCAAAGTTGCCCGGTTGGTCGGCAATGCCTGCACTGCCACGGCCTTGCACGCCAGTGAGGTCAATCATCAAGTCAGTGCCCGCTGCCGAAGTCACCTGCATGGATTTGGCCTCGGTCATCAAACGCGCCCCAATTTGGGACTTTGCATGCACCTGCTGGCTGGGCTTCACACGCTCCAGAATTTCTGGGTGCTCGTTGCTAATCATCATGATGCGTGCACCCTTGCCCAACAGGTCGGCACGCTCCACAGAGTGCAGCAGCCCCTCTACCGTGCAGTCCACAATGAACTGGCAGGCAGACAGCGCCTGCACCACCGGCTCCAGCCCCTCCAGCGCCAAACAGGTTCCCGTCGAACGCAAAGGCGCACCCGTCACCGCTGGGGTGGGTATGCGCACATGAAACACTTTGGCCCCCATCTGGGTCAACGCCAGTTCAGCCAGCTCTACCAGCACGGGGCGGGACTGTGACTCCGACAAAATGGCCGCCGTCTCCCCCGGCTGCACCTTGCACAGACCAAACACCTCAACAAAATCGGCAATCCACTTGCCCTCAATACGCTCTACCAGCATGTTCAATACTCCTTTGGTGGTGACTTTTTGTTAAGCAGCAGCACAAGCCAATTGCTGCGTAGCCGGGGGCACTGCCAGCATCTGGGGTGCCACCAGCTGGGTGAACCGCGAGTTATGGAAAACCAGCGGTGCAGTTTTTTTCTCAAGATGCAGGTCGTGAATCAGCAGGTGGATAGCATCGTGATCCCCAGCGGGATGGGTGGCAAACACACTGCAATCAAAGCGCACCGCCGCCCCTACCAGATGCAGCGCCCCTTCTGGCGTGACCTGGGTCTGGACATTGCGAAATCGCTCTTCCCTGTTGCTGGAAGCGAGCTGCCTGCCAATAGCCGCATGCTCCACGCTGAGGATGGATACGCCCAGGCGCTTGGCTTTGGACAGCAGCGCCCAGGTGTAAGAAGTTTTCTGCACAAACACAGCGGCCAGGGGCGGCTCCAGCGACACCCCCACAGAAAAACTCGATGCCACCAGCACTTGCGGTGTGCCATCACATACAGCGGCAATGGCAACCACGCCTGATGGAAAGTGCCCGCATGCTTCACGCATGGTTTTAGCGTCCAGATTAATGCTGCTTTTCATGGTGTCCTTCAGTCAATAGGCAAAGTTTGCTCCTGCGTACCAAGTAGCTTGTCGACAGCCACTTCGCACCTCCTTGATGACTAATTTATTGCGACAGCAATTTATTTGCAATACTTCATAGGGTAAGCACCTAGTCGCAAGAGACTCTCCCGACCAGCTGCAAACCTTAATCCCAAGGCAAAATCGGCTAAAACCGCCCTTCATAGAGGAGGCAGAGCATCCTCACCAACTTGTAATTTTGTTGCAAATACACAATGACTGTTGATTTTTAGCAATAATGTGCTACTGTGCACACCAAGGCAAAGGAGCGCAGGCCACGAAAGCGCCCCAGCCTTCATAGAAAGGCGCTGTGTGCAAGAAGGCGCAACATGCCTATGGCCCAACAAACGCTGAGGCAAGGACACCGGGCGACGGGCCCACGACTTGACGCATTGCTTTTATTTTTTCAACAAGGAGACAATATGCATTTTTTTAAGAAACTATCTATTGCAGGATTTTGCCTAAGCGTGGTGGCGGCAGCCTCTGCGCAAGTAAAAATTGGCATCATCACGTCAAACACTGGGCCGGCCGCATTGATAGGCATTCCACAAAAAAACACCATTCCATTATTGCCAAAAACCATTGCGGGCCTAGATGTCAAATACATCGCATACGATGACTCTAGCGAGCCCACGCATACGGTAACGCATGTAAAGAAACTTATTGTGGAAGAAAAAGTTGATGCCATTATTGGCCCCACCAGCTCACCCAATGCGGTGGCTGTTATTGACTTTATTGCAGAAGCCAAAGTGCCCTTGCTAGCGCCCGTAGGGACAAATGCCATCATTTTCCCTATGGATGAAAAAAAGAAGTGGGTATTTAAAACCACTCAAAATGACAATTTGGTTGCTGCCAAGCTGGTCAAGCATATGCAATCCAGCAATATCAAGACCTTGGGGTTTATCGGCACAGGCGACCCCTATGGCGAGACCTGGTACAGCACCTTGCAAAAGGAGCTGGAGGGCACCGGCATCCAAATTATTGCCAATGAAAGCTTCAAAAGGCCAGACACCTCTGTCACAGGCCAGGCGCTGCGCCTGTTAGCCAAGAAGCCTGATGCCATCTTAGTCGCAGCTCCAGGAGGCCCGGCCGTCTTACCTCATGTCACGTTGAAAGATATGAACTACAAAGGCACCATCTATCAAACGCATGGCGCTGCGCTGAACGAGTTTCTAAAACTGGGTGGAAAAAAAGTAGAAGGGGCTATTGTCGGCGGCAGTGTAATGCTAGTGCCAGAGCAAGCACCTGACAGCAACCCAGCCAAACCCATTGCTTTGAAGTACATTGCCGATTACTCTGCCCTGCACAGTATCAATCCGGCTACTTTTGGAGGCAATATGTACGATGCAGGTATTTTGCTACAGCACACTATTCCACAAGCTCTGCAAGCCGGCAAGCCCGGTACAGAAGCATTTCGTATGGCATTAAGGGATGCCATGGAAACCGTCAAAGAGCTGCCAGGAACTCAAGGCATCTACAATATGAGCAAGCAAGACCACTCCGGCTTTGATGAGCGCGGAGTTGAGGTGCTCACGGTAGAAAATAATAAATGGAAATTGTTGAAGTAATAAAAAAACAACCGCCCAATTGGGCGGTTGTTTTTTTATGGGGTATCGGGTCAATAGCCTACTGCAATAACCCCGCAGGCGCTGCACGCCCAACACCCAGGCGGCCTACGTAACCACCGCCTTGCCCCTCCAGCCGGAAAGTATCAGCCAAGGCGGCCAGATTACTGGCCTGCTGCTGCAAGGCGCTGGAAGCAGCAGAAGACTGCTCCACCAAGGCCGCGTTTTGCTGGGTGACTCCGTCCAGATGGCTCACCGCCTGGTTGATTTGCGAGAGGCCAGAGGCCTGCTCACGGCTGGCCAGCGCAATCTCATCCACAATGCTGGCCACACGCTGGATGCCACCCAAAATATCTTCCATGGCCGTGCCTGCCTGGGCGGCTTGGGTGTTGCCCACGCCCGCCTTGGCCACGGCATCGGTAATCAAGACCTGCACCTCACGGGCCGCCTCGGCGCTGCGCTGCGCCAAAGAGCGCACCTCACCCGCCACCACAGCAAACCCACGGCCTTGCTCGCCCGCACGGGCGGCTTCCACAGCAGCGTTCAGCGCCAGGATATTGGTCTGGAAGGCAATGCCATCAATCACGCTGATGATGTCCACAATCTTCTTGGCCGACTGGTCAATCTCGGACATGGTTTGCACCATTTGCGTCACCACCTCACCACCACGCTGGGCCACCTGGCGTGCCTCGCCAGCCAGCTGGTTGGCTTGCACGGCGTTGTCTGCGTTGTTTTGCACCGTACCGGAGAGCTGCTCGGTGGCCGATGCGGTTTCTTCCAGCGCACTGGCCTGCTGTTCGGTGCGGGAGGACAAGTCCAGCGTACCAGCCGCCACCTCTGAGGAGGCGCTGGCAATAGCAGTAGTGCCGACCTTAACTTGGCCAACCACCTCAGACAGACTGGCACGCATCGTCTCTAGGTGCAGCAACATGCAGCCAATTTCATCGGTGCCATCATGAGGTACAGGATGGGAAAGGTCACTATTCGCAATTTGCTTGAGTGCATCGCTGGCCACCATGAAACCACCACTCAAGCGCCCCAGCAGAGCCAGGGCCAAGGCCACCGAAGGCAACACAATCAGCAGTGCTGCACCGGCCAGTACCCACAGGGCCATTGCGTAATGGCGCTCAGCCTCCTGATAAGCCTTATCGCCCACCTCCGCCTGATAGTCGCGTAAAGCGGCAGTTGTAGCTGTCACCTGCGCCCCCTGGTTACGCCCTGCGGCCAAGAAGGCTTCCATGGTGTGAGCACTGTAATCGTTGCGGCGAATAGCCTCTATGGCTTTGCTCAGTTCAGGCCGCCACGCTGCGCGCGCCGCCAGTACAGCCTCCATCAGCGCCCGCTCTTGCGGGTCGGTAATACCTGCTTCCATTTTTTTATGCACTTCATTGGCACGCGCCTGGTTGGCGGCAATGGCACTCAAGTGGTCATCCACAGAGTGATTGTGGATGCTCGCCAGCGCTCCGTTAGGGTCATGCTGGAAGGCAAGCAGCACCTCTAGGCGGTTGTTTAAAGTCTGCTCTATGGACACGCCTGCCAATAAAGAGCGCTCTAACGCCTCTTCGTGCAAAACTTTCAGGCTATCGCGCGCTGAAGACAAACCCCACAAGCCGACCCCAGCTACAGCTGTAACAGACACGACAAACGCAGCTAATACCGCCACAAAGCGGTGGGTGATGCGCCAACTATTCCATAAAGAACCCATATATAGTTTTCCAGCAAAGTGAAGATTTGAACACTGATTTACCTAGGTAAACCCCTAGTAGCTTACGCTGTACCATCATTTAAAGCGGCAATAGTTGAGTGCGAAAGCCTAGCTATTTCACTATATTGACATGTAACAGCGCCCAAGCTTGGCGCAAACGCAACACATCCCGCCCCCAGCGCCTGTCCTGTGGCAGGCGGCGCAGGGCATGCAGGCGTGTGACCGCTTGCACCAAACACTGCTGCACGGCTGCGGGCTGCTGGCTTTGCCATTGCTGCCACAGGCTGCGCCCTGGCTCCAGCGCATCGGCTTGCGCCAGTATCCAGGCGGTGGAATGGGCGTAGCACAGCGCATCACGCACCTGGCACAAGTGCAGGGGCAGGTGAGCGGCGGGGTCATCTTCAAAATCAATAAAGCCCACCACCCCATCGGGGCAAAGCACCAGGTTGCGGGCAAACGCCTGGCTCAGGCAGGCACCCGCCTGATGCACTTGGGCAATGGCTTGCAAGCCTTGCTGCCACAGCGCCAGTACAGCAGGCGCACCTTGGGCGCAGGCTAGCTCCATAGCATCACCCAGGCTGGGGGTGTCTTGCCCCGGTGCGCCCAGGTCACGCATGGCAAAGCCATTGCTTTCCACAGCCAGCACTTCAGGCACACGCACACCCAAAGCAGCCAGACTGCGTAAGCGCTGCACCTCGGTAGCAATAGCGACCACACCACCTGGATTGGGCACGGGCTGAAGCAGTGGCAAGCGCAACAGCTTGGCCACAGCCGCCAGCAGGCGATAGCGCCAAGCTGCATGGGCAGTGCCAGCGCGCTTGACCCACAGGCTTTGCCCCTGCCAGCTGTGGCGCATGATGGCGTGGGGCTGCTGGGCAAGCTGCTGACGTAAAAAATCAGCCAGCGCCGTATCAGTGGGGCTGGCTATGGGGCTGGGCATCAATGCTGGCTTTCAAACATCGCATCCTGCTCCTTGGGGCTGGAAGCATGCAGCAGTGGCGGGGTGATTTGGAAGCTGCTCGCCTTAGCCAGCGGCCAGTACAGGCGAAATACCCGGTGCTGGCGGTGCAGCGAGCCTAGCAAGGCCCCAGGGCGCACCTGCATGGTGACTTGCGAGAGCAGCTGCACATGCCCATCATCCATGCGGCGCACAATGTGGTGGGCGGTAATCTCGCCGGGGGCATGCAGGCCAGCGGCTTGCACCAGCTCCATCACGGCATGCATGGTGTTGCGGTGGAAGTTGGCTACCCGCGTGGCCTTATCGGATACCACCAGCGCCTTTTGGCGCACAGGGTCTTGCGTGGTTACGCCCGTGGGGCAAAAGCCGGTGTGGCAAGTCTGGGCCTGAATGCAGCCCAAAGCCAGCATAAAGCCGCGCCCAGAGTTACACCAATCCGCGCCCAGCGCCATCATGCGGGCAATATCGAACGCGGTAATCACCTTGGCCGCAGCCCCAATCTTGATACGGTGGCGCAGCTTCACGCCTACCAGGGTGTTGTGCACCAGCACCAACCCCTCTTGCAACGGCACGCCGACGTGGTTGGTGAACTCGACCGGCGCTGCACCCGTACCGCCCTCTGCACCATCCACCACGATAAAGTCTGGGGTGATATTGGTTTTGAGCATGGCCTTGACCATGGCAAACCACTCCCACGGGTGACCCACGCACAGCTTGATACCCACTGGCTTGCCACCCGATAGGCGGCGCAGCTTGGCAATGAACTCCATCAGCTCAATGGGTGTAGAGAAAGCGCTGTGATACGGCGGGCTAATGCAGTCTTCGCCCACAGGGATGCCACGGGCAGCGGCAATTTCTGCCGTCACCTTAGCGCCCAGCAGCATGCCGCCGTGACCGGGCTTAGCACCCTGGCTGAGCTTGATTTCAATCATCTTGACCTGCGGGTCACTGGCGTTTTCAGCAAACTTTTCTTCGCTGAACGAGCCATCCGGGTTACGGCAGCCAAAGTAGCCCGAGGCAATCTGCCAAATCAAATCCCCACCATGCTGGCGATGGTAGCGGCTGATAGCGCCCTCCCCCGTATCGTGGGCAAAGCCACCAGTGCGCGCTCCCAGGTTCAACGAGAGCACAGCGTTGGCCGACAGCGCACCAAAGCTCATGGCCGAGATATTGAAGACTGACAGGCTGTACGGTTGGGTACAGTCGGGGCCTCCCACCGTAATGCGAAAATTGTGGTCGTTGAT
>CAZMMM010000001.1:0-1706 GCA_964567385.1 uncultured Comamonas sp. | reverse complement strand
CAGCTTATCCGGCTCGCCGCCAATCCAGGTACGAAAATCCTGCGAAGCCAGCTTGGTGGGGTGTAAGGAATGGTTGACCCACTCGTAACCGGGGGCATTCACATCCAGCAAGGTGCCAAAGGGGCGGCTATCTGAAACGCCTTTGCTGCGCTGGTACACCAGCGAGCGCTGGGCGCGTGAGAAGGGCAAGTTCTCGTGGTCACCTTCAATAAAGTACTGGCGAATCTCTGGGCGGATGTACTCCAGCATGAAGCGAAAGTGCCCAATGATGGGGTAGTTGCGCAGCACTGCGTGGCGGGTTTGGCGCATGTCCAGCAGGCCCAGGCCCGTCAAACCCCCTAGCAATAAGGGCATCAACCACCACCATCCACCCCAGAACAAGGCCAGCAGCAAACCCAGCAATGCCCCCACGGCACACAACACCAACACGGTATAGCGAATGGGGAACAGGCCACGCAAATAATCGGTTTCTGACAGGGACGACATAAGCAACACCCTTTAGCAAGCAAACAGCCACCAGCAACGCCCACGCAGCACGCCTAGCTTGGCTTTACACTGCGCAGCACCCTGGGCCAAAGGGGCTATTGTGCCTGCCTCTCACACCAAAAGCGCCACTTCGCATCAGCCTTTCCCCTTGGGGCATATTTATGTTCTCAAGTTTTCTTCCGTCTGAAGACACCTCACCATGACCAGCATGCACCCTTCCACTGACATCCCCCAAGACCTCAGCGACGAGCAACTCGATTTACTTGACGCGCTACTCACCACCCTGCGCGAGCAAGATGAGGAAGTGCCCGACTGGGAGTTTTGCGACGGCTTTCTCACCGCCCTGGCCTGTACGCGCCGCCCCATCGCCACCCATGACTGGCTGGCGCTGCTAGTGGGCGAGCTGGACAGCTTCCCCAGCAAAGAAGCGCAAGACAGCTTTACCACCCTGACGGCGCAGCGGCTGGCGCAAATTCGCTACCAGCTAGACCTGCCGATTGAGCATCTGGAAGACCCTCAGGCCTTCCAGCCCCAAGTGCTAGACACCCGAGGCGCTATCTTGGCCATGCCGCCCGAAGAGCAGAGCAGCGCACAAGCCGAACTGGAAGAAGCGGAGCAAACCCTGCCCGCCTTGGGGCAGGTCTGGACACTGGGTTTTATGTACGCAGTAGAAAACTGGGCCGAAGAATGGCAGCCCCCGCGCGACAAAGAGGCCGCCGCCATGCTAGAGCAGACCATGCAGGCCGTAATGGCCCTGCTAGAAGATGACACCCACCCCGCCGCTCACAACCTGTATGACGATGCCGCCCCCGCCTCGACCAGCCAGCAGCGCGTAGATGCTTACGCCGAGGCTATCTGGGCCATCTATGACCTGCGCCAGCTCTGGCGCAGCCTGGGGCCACGGGTAGAGGCCATCATCCGCCCCAGCCAACCCGGGCGCAATGACCCATGCAGCTGCGGCAGCGGTAAAAAGTACAAAAAATGCTGCGGCGCTTAACGCTTTAGCGCCTAAGCCCCATAGAAAAAGCCGCCCCTGATTGCAAGGGCGGCTTTTTTGTGCATCCCGCGCTTTACAGCGCAGCTTATCAATACACGTCGTGCTGGGTGTTGTAGACGTTGAACTTGCCGGTAGGGGTGACGATGCGCTCGTCATCAATCACGTGCTTGCAAGTACGGGTTTTGTCATCCACCACCACGATGGCGGACTTCTTGTCCATGCT